>CBDTVJ010000330.1:0-5186 GCA_965363655.1 uncultured Halieaceae bacterium
CACGAAGAACTGATGCTGGGCACCAATGTGACCGGGACCGGTCATCCGATGATTATGCGGGCCGAGGAAGAGTGCTTGCCCTACAGCCAGGTGCAGCGCTTGTTGTCCGATTTGACCCGGCATTGCGACGCGCTGGATTGCGTCAGTATCAGTGCGGTGTTGAGCTCCGCTGTGAGTGGCTTTGCTGATCACCAGGTGCGTTACGACTACTTGTGGAAAAAGCAGGGTAGTGTGGTGGCAGTTGAGTCCGCCGCTGCTTCCAATGTAAAAGAACTATTCCCCGACAAACCCTAGCGTTGTCCAGCCGCTCATAGCTTGCTGGAAAAGTGTGGGTTTTGTATTTTTATAAGGAAAAAAGATGACCGATTTCGACGTTTTCAACGGCGATGCTGATGGCTTGTGCGCCCTGACGCAATTGCGTAATGCCCAGCCACGTGAGGCAGAGCTGGTCACCGGCGTGAAACGGGATATCAATCTGCTGGAGCGGGTGCAGGCAGGCTCTGGCTGCAGGGTAACGGTATTGGATGTCTCCCTGGATAAAAATCGAGAGGGACTTGAGCGTATATTGTCCGCTGGAGCCGATGTGTTTTATTTCGATCATCACTTTGCCGGCGACATACCTGGAAATAGTAATTTACAGTCGTTTATCAACACGGCTCCGGATGTGTGTACCAGCCTGCTGGTCAACAATTACCTCGACGGTGAATTCCTGGAGTGGGCTGTGGTGGGTACCTTCGGAGATAACCTGAAAGACAGCGCCCGGCGTATCGCCAAGCCACTGGCCCTGAACGAGGGCAGCCTACAGCACCTTGAAGATCTCGGCATCTACATCAATTACAACGGCTATGGTTCCAATCTGGAAGATCTTCATTTTGAGCCTGCGGACCTGTACCGACTTATTAGCCAGTATGCCAGCCCCTTTGACTTTATGAGCGATGCGCAGCAGCATTTCCAGAAACTGGAGCAGGGCTATCGCCAGGATATGGCCAGCGCTGAAGCCCTGGCTGCGGAATTTGAGGATGCGGCGGTTGCAGTTTTCATGCTGCCCGATGAGCCCTGGGCGCGTCGGGTCAGCGGGGTATACAGCAACGACCTGGCCAACGCGAACCCTGATCGCGGTCACGCAGTGCTCACCACTAAAGCCAATGGCTGTTACCTGGTTAGTGTGCGTGCCCCGCTGTCCAACAAGACCGGCGCCGATGAACTGTGTATGAAGTTTCCTACCGGCGGTGGACGCAAGGCTGCAGCGGGAATCAATGACCTGCCAGGGGATATGCTGGCGGAGTTCATCGACACCTTGGCTGCTTTTTACGCCTAATACAGCGGCAAAGGAAGCATCGCTGTAAGCTGCTTGAACGGTGCAGGGTAACCGATCGTGCGTATTTAATCGTCCACATCGTCCACGTCAAACTGCCCGGTCAAGCGCCGCCTGATATGTGACCAGGACAGACCGGCGGCCAATATCAGTGACAGCAATAGCAGGACAATCCACGTCAGGGCACTGGTCGATTCAAGACTGAGTAGTCCCATATCGATAAACAGCCAGATCAGGCAGCCAAACAGTGCAGCGCCCAGGACAATGCCGACCACGCCAAGTGATCTAAGGGTGGCTCTGAGGAAAACAATCCAGGCTATCAATAGCGCTACACCCACCAGGGCCATCACTGGTCCAAACTGATCAATATCGCTGAAAGCCCAATTGACATAGGAATACTCTGACGGATTGTAAGTACCAATTACCAGGGCGGCGGCAACCAACCATCGCGCGAGGAAGCTGACAATATTGAATTCCGGGTTGGCCATGCGTGCTTATCTCCAGGGTAGGGGTTGCTCAGGCCGGCAGGAGGCGATTGACGATAAGGCCAATCTCATCGGCGGACATATAGCGGGGTACCGGGTACAGACCGCCCGCTTCGGCCAGGGCTTCTTTAACAATATCGGCAACATCTGAAGCTTGTAATCCCTGTGGCTGCAGGGGCAGCTGTAATTCCAGCCGCATAGCAATGATCGCCGCTATGAATTGCTCGGCGAGCTGCCTGTCGTTGTCAGTAGCGCCACCGACATCTACCAGGCGGGCCAGGTCGGCCAGGCGTTGGTGCACACAGTCACCGTAGGCGCTCAGCACCTCCGGCAGCACCATGGCATTAGCGTTGCCGTGTGGTGTGCCACAGATCCTGCCCAGCTGGTGAGCAATGCCGTGAACATAGCCCACCGAGGTCTTGCCAAAGGCCGCGCCGGCGTAGAATGAGGCCATGGCCATGGCATCGCGGGCTTCCATGTCGCTGCCGTTGGCGTAGGCCCGCGTGAGGTACTTGAAGATCAGGCGCACGGCGGCCCTGGCCTGTAGTTCTGTGGCATCGGTAGAGGCACGGCTCAGGTAAGATTCCACCGCGTGGGTGAGGGCGTCCATGCCGGTGGCCGCAGTAATGCCCGGGGGCATACCCTTCATGATTTCGGCGTCCAGCGCCACATATCCGGGGATCATTTTACTGTCGATAACAGGCGTTTTCTTGTGTGATACCGGATCGGTAATTATTGCAGCAAGGGTGATTTCGGAGCCGGTTCCGGCGGTGGTGGGAATGGCAAACAGCGGCAGGCTGGGGTTCTTGCTCTTCTGTGGACGTTCAAAGCTTGCCAGTGAACCCGGGTTATTATGCAATAGCGCCATCATTTTGGCGGCGTCCAGTACGGAGCCCCCGCCGACCGCGATAATGGCCTGGCAGTTTTCGCTCCGCAGCACCGCCTCACCGGCCTGGACCTGGTCAAAGGATGGGTCTGGCAAGACGCCGTCATAGACAATGAATTCCACACCTGTCCTGGTCAGCGTGGCCTTGATGCCATCCAGTATCCCGGAACCGCCCAGAAATTCATCGGTGACAATGATTACCCGGCTGAAACCCAGGATTGATACCTGTTCGCATAGCGTCAATGCAGAATTGATCCCCTTGTAAACCATGGGAGCATTGCGCGGTAAAAGCCGTAAGAGCCAGGTTACAAAGAAGGCTGTAAATTTATAGAAAATGGTTTTCATAAGGATAACTCCGTCACAGCCGAATCAGTATTAGGGCAGCTATGATAAGCCCTGGTCGGCTGTTTAGGCTACCCCGGCTTTGCCCCGTTTGCGGCCATTGCGATTTTCGCGCACCCACTTCCTGACGCTGGGGAGGGATTTGAGTTGCCCCTTCCTCGACGCGCGGTCTATGTTTTCGTTGACGAACCGTGTGATTGCCGAGGTAATCTGGCGGGCCATATGATTGGCCTCGCTGGACGTGGCAAGAATCATCAGGTGAGGGTTCAAGGGATCAACAGGTAACTCCTTCTGCGCCCGTTTCAGCTTGATGTAGCGGGCCGGTATCTGTAGTTCCGCTTCTTTGGAAACACCTTCCTTTTTCTTGCGGTAGGCGAGAAGGTAGTCGTGCTCTTCTTTATGCCGCCTGGCCGACACCAGGAAATCGTCCTCGTGGACAATGCACAGGAACGGGATGTCGTACTCAGCAATGATGTCCAGGGCCTTTAAATGGCGGCGCTGGTACTCGATGGGATCATGCATGGCCGCATTGATCTCCTTGGCCAGGCCGTAAAAAGAGGCCGTCTTGAGCAGTCGATTGCCGACCAGGCGCAGTACGTAGGGGCTGTTGGTGTTGAGCATTCCCTGCTGCACAGTCTTGTTATTCAACAGCGCGCGCATCCCCCGGTTGAGGCTGTTTACCAGCGGTTCCGCCAGGCGAAAATCCAAAAATCGATCCAGTCCGCCCAGGCCATCTTCCTTGCTGACTGAGGCATCCTCGGTGGTCTGCAGCTGCCCGTCGATTTGTTGGTAAACACGGTCAAAACCGGAGTAATCCAGATCGGTATTCTTGCGATAGTGGGAAACGACGCTCTTGATATTTTCCCCCGCGTGCAAACCATCCGCCGGGGCCCAGGTGGCCAGGTGGATGATGCCACTGGCGCGCAGGGCGTCCACCAGTTTCTTGTCACTCCCCTTGAGTTTTTCATAGGGGGTAATTGGCGCGTTGTAGTCAGCCAGAATAGACAGCAGCAGGTGGTCACAAATGACGCCGGCGATGGAGTGTCCGGCAATTGGCGTCGGTCGCCCCTTGCGCCACTGGTCTACGATGACCTGGCGCAGCACCCGGGCATAGTGGGGGAAGATCTCATCGTTGCCAAGGGTCTTGGCATGGCTGCCGCGGTGCAGGGCGGACACTGTCCAGGCGCTGGGTAGGCGCACCAGGAAACTGGTAAAGCTGAAAAGCCCCATGAACCCGTGAAGGAGCAGAATGTGAGGGCCCTTGGCTTCCTCGCCCTCACGGGTTTCCGCCCTGTTGTACATCACCTGTCCCTGCTCGGTGTACTTGAACTCCGTTTCGTCGAAGTGCAGGGACTGCTCATCCGCGAAGATGTAGACCTTCTGGGCAATCTCGTAGGTTTCCCGCAGCATGCGCAACGGCGTCTCCATCACTGTCTGCTCGAAGTCTGCGGACTCATGCATTTCAAAGCGGCCCAGGGCACGCAGCTTCAGGTTGCCCGAGACGATAAGTGAGATGTACTCACTGTTGATGAGTACTCCCCGGTTCAAGGCCACGCGCAGCGCCTTTTTGCCTTGTTTCAGGACAATGGCCCCGGGTTCCTTGATTTTGAGTTCGGGCATGTAAGGCGCGAGTGCACCGAGCGTACCGTTCTTGCCAATGCCACTGATGATGCACTGAAACTCCATGGTGGCGCCCAGCTTATGCTGGATGTCACGCTGGTAGCGCTGTGCTTCGCTATTGGCGCGTTTTAGCGCCAGCGAACGGTTGCCGGCATCCAGGGCCTGCTTCACCTGGGCGAGGTTGATGGGGTTAACCAGTTCGGAGACCATGCGGTCGATGATGTCGTCTTCATCGGCGGTAAAGCTGAGGCCGACTTCCTTGGCGATAGTGCGGCGCCCCCGGACTTTTATCAGTTTTCGTGCCAGTGGTACGATAAAGTTCATGATCAGGGACTGTTCGGCACTTTCCCACTCGGCTTCCCCGGAAGACTCCTCGAGAAAGAAAAATCGAACATGGCGAACCCAGTCGATGTCCGAGTGCGATTGCTCCACCATGGCCTTGAATTGGGCTTTCAGCGTATTACCGCCACCCACGGCCACAGCAAATTGCCGCCGCTTGTAATCACCCCAGGCGGCGTAGCGTCCTCGCTCCCACCAG
>CBDTVJ010000331.1:0-5178 GCA_965363655.1 uncultured Halieaceae bacterium
ACACCGCGCTCCAACCCGGCAACCTACACTGGCATTTTCACCCCGGTCCGTGAGCTGTTCGCTGGCACCCAGGAAGCACGCTCTCGAGGATACAAGCCAGGACGGTTCAGCTTCAATGTCAAGGGAGGCCGTTGCGAGGCCTGCCAGGGAGACGGTGTGACCAAAGTGGAAATGCACTTCCTGCCTGATATCTATGTACCCTGCGATATCTGCAAAGGCAAACGCTACAACAGAGAGACGCTGGAGGTCCGCTACAAGGGCAAGAACATTCACCAAGTGCTTGATATGACTGTCGAGGACGCCCTTGGCTTTTTCGAGCCAGTGCCCTCCATTGCGCGCAAACTACAAACATTGATGGACGTGGGGCTGTCCTACATCCGCCTGGGGCAGGCAGCCACTACCCTGTCCGGCGGTGAGGCACAGCGGGTTAAACTATCCCGCGAGCTGTCCAAGCGCGACACCGGAAAAACCTTGTACATCCTGGACGAGCCCACTACCGGCCTACACTTCGAAGACATCAAGCAGTTACTGGAAGTTCTCCACCGATTGCGGGATCATGGCAACACCATGGTCATCATCGAGCACAACCTGGATGTCATCAAGACGGCGGACTGGATCGTAGACCTGGGACCTGAAGGTGGCAGTGGCGGTGGCATGATTATCGCCACGGGCACACCAGAGAGCGTGGCAAAGGAAAAAGACTCTTTTACGGGGCAGTTTCTTGCCAGGATGTTGCGAAAAAAATCGAGAAAAAAGGCCGCTTAAAACAGACTTGATGCCATTCAAAAGGCCCGCTGTTCTTTACATTCGGCGGGTTTCGGGGCCCTCCAGCGCAAACTCAATAGACTTCATCGGCACACCAATCAGGCCGTGAGTGATGGAGCTCGACTGTGCAGTGAAGAGCAGAACATCATACTTCCAGTTCAGCATATGGAAACTTTCCTGGGTTCCATTGGAAATCGACACATCAACACTGTACTCACCAACGGGCAAACGCGGCATGGTGAAATCAAAATCTACCACACACATATGTCCCGCGGGCACAGCTACCGGCGAGTCCTTATAGGCAACATAAGTATTATCCCCAAAGACATGCTGCCCGAGACGATTTTTAATAAAGAACCCCACAATAGGAGTATCGAGATGAATTGAGCTAAAGCATTTAATCCTGAGCCTGACACTTTCCCCACCAACGATCCAGCTCAGTTGCTTGCCATCCTCGAGAAACCTGACATCTACAATATCCGCCTGGCCATCTGTAAAATCGGCCGCGTCATCGCATAAATCCAGCACTTCTATATCGTTTCTTAAATTACTGCTGTTGATGAACTCAGATCTCTGGTCCCTGTATTCTACCTCCACAGCATCACGATCAAACTCTTTGGGGCGAAACTTGTTTTCTGGAAGAGCGGATTCAGTATTGTATAAGCCCTCCAGATATTGCCCTACCACGTCTTTTGCCGCACCAATTGACTTGACCTCCCCCTGCTCCAACCACACTGCACGGTCGCACAGCCCCACCACCGAGGAGGTATCGTGCGACACAAACAACAGGGTCCCCTTCTCACGAAAGCGCCGCAGGAAACGCATACACTTTTGCACAAAATAAGCATCGCCCACGGCCAGCGCCTCATCGATGATCAGTATATCCGCATCGACATGTGCTATGACGGCAAAAGCGAGCCGCACCACCATCCCGCTCGAATAGGTCTTCACCGACTGGTCCAGGAATTCACCAATATCCGCAAAATCGATGATACCTGGGAGACGTTCCTCAATAGTGTCTTCATCCAAACCTAGAATAGAGGCGTACAGTATTACGTTCTCGCGACCGGTAAACTCAGGATTGAACCCTGCCCCCAGCTCCAGCAAGGCTGCAATTTTACCGTGCACGGAAACATCTCCGGTGCTTTGCAAAAGGGTGCCACAAATGATCTGCAGGAGCGTGGATTTTCCAGAGCCATTTTTTCCAATAATACCTACCGTTTCTCCTCGATTAATCGTAAAGCTTACATCCTGCAGGGCTTTGAACTCACTAAAATATTGCTTCCTGCCCCTGACCAGCATCTGCAAAAAACGATCCTGTGGCTTATCAAAAACGTGGTAAGCCTTACTTATATGTTCCACTGCCACTGCGACTTCAGAGGACATCCGCAAAGCCCCTTCGCGTTTTCTGAAACCACGCAAACCCCAGCCAAGCGATAGAAAAACTTATGGCATAACAGAGACCCAGGTGTACCACGGAGGGTAACTGGCCGAAGATAAGAAGCTCCCTGCTAACCTCGATAAAATATGTCAGGGGGTTCAGGTAAAAAAATGAGCGATACGCTTCGGGAATAGCGGATAGGGGGTAAAAAACCGGGGAGAGAAACATCAATATAGTGCTAAAGAACCCCGACAGTTGTGAAAGGTCACGAAAATAGACCCCCGATGCTGCAAAAAACCAGGTAAAGCCCATGGTGAGCAATATCAGCGGCACAAAAACAACCGGGATTAAAAGTGCCGTCAGGGGAATGTTTCCAGTCATGAAATACAGACCGAGAAGCAACACTATAATGCTGATGGCTGAATGAAAAACCGCGGCACCCATGGCCACCCACGGCAGTACTTCCAAAGGAAATATAACGCGCTTAACGTAGTTCGAGTTGCTGGTAATCAGGATGGGGCTACGTACGAAACACTCAGAAAAAAGTGCATGCACGATCATTCCGGTAAATATCATAATTGCGAAAATACCGTTGTTACCAGAGTCCTCGAAGCGGGATCCGCCCCACCGGGCTTGGAACACAACGGAAAAAACAAAGGTGTAAACCAGCAATAACAAAACCGGGTTGAAGAATGACCACGCCAGGCCGATGACCGAGCCTCGGTACCGTGCGAGCACCTCTCTCTTGGCCATTCTGACAATCAGTGTTTGGTTTCGAGTAAACGAAAGAAGCATACTCGAGGGGGAGCCACTGTGTTTTATCATTGCTTAGATCAGCCCATCGACTCCGGGTCAGAGACGCTTATCGCCCCAGGGTGAAAAACACAGCGGGTACTAGCAGAAGACGAGTTGTGAATTAATCCTCGTCTTCGAAACTATCGAGCTGAGGCCGATCAACCAACTCAACATAGGCCATAGGCGCTTTGTCACCCGTGCGATACCCGCACTTGAGTATACGAATATAACCCCCGGGACGCTCCTGGTAGCGAGGACCCAGCTCGTTGAACAGCTTGCCCACGGCAGCCTTGTCACGCGTACGGTCGAATGCCAAGCGGCGATTCGCCACACTGTCCTTCTTGGCCAGCGTAATAAGCGGCTCAGCATAGCTGCGCAGCTCCTTTGCCTTGGGCAGGGTAGTCTTGATCAGTTCATGCTCCACCAGGGAGACGGCCATATTGCGAAACATGGCCTTGCGGTGAGAACTGTTGCGATTTAACTGACGTCCACTGTGGCGATGACGCATTTTTCTATCCTATCGTTACTGTGCTATCACAGCACTGGCTATCTATCTATTCTCCGGAACTGGCTTAAGCGCTCAGTACCCGGTCGTCGTTTTTCAGGCTGGCCGGGGGCCAGTTATCCAGGCGCATGCCCAGAGACAGACCACGCGACGCCAGAACGTCCTTTATCTCTGTCAGTGACTTCTTACCCAGGTTCGGGGTCTTGAGAAGCTCGACCTCCGTACGCTGAACAAGATCACCGATGTAGTAGATATTTTCCGCTTTCAAGCAGTTTGCTGAACGTACGGTCAACTCCAGATCATCCACAGGGCGCAGCAGAATGGGATCAACTTCATCCTCTTCTTCAACCGACTCACTTTCGCTCTCGCTTTCCAGGTCAACGAATACCGCCAGCTGCTGCTGGAGAATAGTCGCTGCACGGCGAATCGCCTCTTCCGGGTCGATAGTGCCGTTGGTCTCAAGATCCAGCACCAGCTTGTCCAGGTCAGTGCGCTGCTCTACACGTGCAGCTTCAACAACATAAGCCACGCGGTGCACCGGGGAAAATGTGGCATCCAGTTGCAGACGCCCGATTGAGCGAGTTTCCTCTTCGGGGTTCTCACGGGAATCCGCAGGCGAGTATCCGCGACCAAGGGCGATGGTCAACTTCATATTGATCTCAGCGTCCGCATTCAGGTGACAAATAACGTGGTCCGGATTGCGGATTTCGATGTCGTGGTCTACCTGGATATCTCCGGCTGTAACCGCACCGGGGCCCTTCTTACTCAGTGTCAGCTCTGCTTCTTCCTTGCCGCTCATTACGAGCGCAACACCCTTCAGGTTGAGGAGAATTTCGATGACATCCTCTTGCACACCTTCAATGGCACTGTACTCGTGTAACACACCATCAATTTCCACTTCGGTAATAGCACTACCGGGCATGGAGGACAGCAATATTCTGCGAAGGGCATTACCCAGAGTATGGCCAAAGCCACGCTCCAGCGGTTCCAGGGTAACCTGGGAGCGTGTGCTGTTCTTTTCGTCAACATTGATCACGCGGGGTGTTAAAAATTCGTTCACTGCACTCTGCATTGGGGCACCTGTTTTGTAGGTTAGTCCTTCAGTGGATTACTTGGAGTAAAGCTCGACGATCAGGTTTTCATTGATCTCGGAAGACAAATCCTGACGATCAGGTACTGCCTTGAATACTCCTTCCAGCTTCTCGCTGTTGACTTCGATCCACTCGGGTTCGCCACGCTGGGCGGCAAGAGCCAGGGCAGACTGCACACGCAGTTGCTTTTTAGCTTTCTCCCGCAATGACACCACATCACCCGCCTTCACTTGGTAGGAGGGGATATTAACAATAACGTCATTGACCAAAATTGCCTTGTGCGATACCAGCTGACGCGATTCAGAACGCGTTGAGCCAAAGCCCATACGGTAAACCACGTTGTCCAGCCTGCTCTCCAAAAGCTGCAGCAGGTTTTCACCGGTTGCGCCCTTGAGGCGGGCAGCCTCTTTGTAATAGTTGCGGAACTGCTTCTCCAGTACGCCGTATATACGACGAACCTTCTGCTTCTCCCGCAACTGCACACCGTAATCAGACAAACGGCCACGACGGGCACCATGCTGACCAGGAATTGCGTCTACTTTACATTTGCTTTCCAGCGACCGCACTCCGCTTTTCAGGAACAGATCCGTTCCTTCACGACGGGAGAGCTTGCACTTGGGTCCAATATATCGAGCCATGTC
>CBDTVJ010000332.1:0-5174 GCA_965363655.1 uncultured Halieaceae bacterium
GACGCGCCTGCTGCTCCAAAACGGCTTCGACGTGAAGAACATTTCCGGAGGCACGATGTCCAGGACCCATGCCTCGTTCTTCTTGCAGGAGGGACCGATTGAGTAACGGGCCCTTCCATTCATCATGCCAAGGTGTCCCACCGAGGTGGAATACCAGGGAAAATACATGCTCGCTGAAAGTCATTTCTATTTTAATAGAGCCGCCGAACTGCAGTTCTACGGTGGCGCGTCATCGAGCCCAGCAGGCTTGCCATGCGATTTCCTGCCACAGCTTTCAAATTTGGTCGATATCGAACAGGAATAGTGACAGGCCACCAAACAGTTTCATGGCGAGCGTGAATGTGTCGATCGTCTGCGTATCGTCGCCCTGGGCTGCAAATGCCAGCTAGGCAGCGCAGATCAAGGTTAACGCAATGATGCCGGAAAGTGAGAATCTGAATTTGGGTCGATCGCGGTATGTTCTCAAAGTGGTTGGCCTCGATATTAGTGAACCAGAGGGTAGCAGAGCTCGTGTTGAGCCAACCCTTGCTGCCGCCCCTAGAGTTTCGAGCCGGTCATCGACCGTGCTTTCTAACTGAAGGTTGCCACGCCAACGCGAAGCTGAACATCAAATGATCGACTTCCAGCCTGTTTTGGGCGTCGAATTAATGTAGCCACTTTGCAATGAACGAAATATCCTGTTCACCGAACTTACGTGCCCAAAGTAATGACGAATAGACGGCTATCCATTGCTGCATCAATTAAAGTTGCCAACTCTGGTAATTTAGGCTAAATATTGAGTCTACAATGCAGTGTCATAGGGTACTAGATAAGCAAACAGGGAAGGTATGAGATAGATATGGATCCAACGACCCCCAGGAGCGATATCCGCGACCTTGTCCAGACCACGAGTGTCCTGGAAATTGTAGGCGATATGATCCGCGTGCGCGCCAACGAAGCCGCCTTGGGCGATCTTGCGGTGGTCGAGAACGTGGATGGCACGATCTCCACCGCCCGGGTAGTGGGTCTGGACCGCGATATTGCCAGTTTACAGGTATTCACGGGGGGCAAGGGGCTCTCCACCCGTGCCAAGGTGCGCTTCCTGGGTATACCTCTACAAGTCACCTATTCAGAGAATATTCTGGGCCGCATCTTCAATGGCTCTGGTGACCCCATCGACGGCCGCCCGGAGTTGTCGCACGACCCCCGCATTGACGTGGGTGGTCCCACGGTAAATCCCACCATGCGCGTGCTTGCCTCGAACATGATCGAGACCGAAGTGCCGATGATCGATTTGTTTAACTGCCTGGTCGAAAGCCAGAAGATCCCGATTTTCTCTGTGGCGGGAGAGCCGTATAATGCACTGCTGGCGCGCATCGGCTTTCAGGCGGATGCCGATATTGTCGTGTTTGGCGGAATGGGTCTGATCTTCGACGACTATCACTTTTTCCGCACACAATTTGAAGAGCACGGCGTATTTCATCGCACGGTCATGTTCGTAAACCAGGCCTCCGACCCAATAGTCGAGCGCCTTAATATCGCCGATATGGCACTGGCCGTAGCGGAGAAGTTTGCTGTGGAGGAGAACAAGCGCGTGCTGGTCCTGCTGACCGACATGACGGCCTACGCGGATGCCATGAAGGAAATCGGCGTGGCCCAGGAGAAAATTCCCGCCACCCGGGGCTACATGGGCGACCTGTACACCCAGCTGGCCAAACGCTACGAAAAAGCCTGTGACTTCAAGGGGGCCGGTTCGGTAACCATACTCACTGTTACCACCATGCCCGGCGATGACGTGACCCATCCGGTGCCGGATAACACCGGTTACATAACCGAGGGACAGTTATACTTGCACGACGGTGTGATAGATCCTTTTGGATCGTTGTCGCGCCTCAAGCAACATGTGGTAGGCAAGGTCACCAGGGAGGATCACAGCCAGATCATGAACACCATGGTGCGTTTCTATGCCAGCGCCAAGGAAGCCGAACAGAAGCAGCAAATGTCATTCGAATTATCCAGTTTTGACCACAAGCTATTGCGCTTCGGCAAACTGTTTTACGATCGATTCATGCGCATTGATGTTTCCATGCCACTGGAGCAGGCACTGGACTTGGCCTGGCAGACCCTGGCGGAATGCTTCGACCCACCAGAGCTGCTGATGAAACAGGAACTGATCGACCGTTATTATCCGCGCTCCGCTGCCGCCAGCGAAGCCGCTGCCGAGGCGGGGTAGCACAGCGGTGGCCAAACTCAGGTTAAGCAAAAGCGCCCTGCAGCAGGAGCGCAGCCAATTGAAGCTCTACGAGCGTACGCTGCCCTCACTTGACCTTAAACGGCGCCAGCTTACCGTGGAGTTGGCCAAGGCACGCCGGGCTTACGTGGAGACACAGCAGGCCGTGGAGAGCCTGGAAACATCGATCGGCCAGCAACTGCCCATGCTCGCCAACCCTGATATAGAAATCACTGGCCTGGTCGAGATGACCGATTTCGAACTGGGCGAGGAAAATGTGGTGGGTGTGCAGCTGCCAGTATTGGCGCGCATTCAGTGCACGGTGGCGGATTACTCTCTGCTGGCCAAGCCAGCCTGGGTCGATGTGCTGGTGGAACGCCTCAGGGACGTGGCTCAGCTGCGGACCCAGGTGCTGGTAGATGCCGAGCGTGTGCGTATCCTGGAGTACCAGGAAAAACGCGTCACTCAACGCGTAAACCTGTTCGACAAGATCCTGATCCCGACCGCGAAGCGCAATATCCAGCGTATCCAAATTTTCCTGGGTGATGCTGAAAGGGCCGCTGTTGTGCGTTCCAAAATTGCCAAGCGCAAACAGGCGAAACAGCGAGAGGCATTGCTGGGCCGGGGTGAAACCGCATGAGTATCGCAAGCCTGAACAAGGTGACGATTATCGGTCACCGGGACAACAAGGAAGCGGTGTTCAAGGGCCTGCAGGCACTGGGCTGCCTGCATCTCATTCCACTGACTGCGCAAGGAGATGCCTCGCCTGCCTCGGGACCTTCCAAGGACGCCCAGGAGGCGCTGCATTTTCTCGCCAGGACCCCACATCAGCGCCGCCAGGTAACTGACCCCAAACGGTTCGATGCGGTCGCGCTGGAAAAACAGGCTCTTGACCTGCAGCGGCGGCTTTACAAGTTGCGCAACCGGCGGGACTTTCTGTCCACGCGCATAGACAACCTGGCCCCCTGGGGCGATTTTGAGTTTCCACACCGGGACCAGCTGGGAGGGCAGCGCTTCTGGTTTTTCCAGGTACCGCATCACGAGATGAAGCACGTGGAAAAGAGCGGCCTGTTGTGGGAGGTTGTAGACAGGGACGCGCGCTTTTTCTACGTCATAGTTGTCTCGGCCGACGAACCCGAGGGCATGCCTGTGGCCCGTGTACACGCTGGCGCCAGATCTCGCAACGCGTTACTGGACGAGCTGGAGAAAGTCGAGCTGGAACTGGAGGATATAGAGGCGGAGCGAGCCAGCCTGACCCGTTGGTGCACGCTGTTTGCCCGTGCCCTGGATGGTCTGGAAGATCGAGCCGCCCGCAGCCGCGCTGCGGGGCAGACGGCGGAGGCGGCCCCGGTATATGCTCTTCAGGCCTGGATTCCGCACAACTTCCTGGATACATTACGCGCTTACGCCAAAGAGAACACGCTGGCGGTCGAGAGCATCATGCCGGAAGAGGGCGAAGAGCCCCCAACCCTTTTTCGTAATGCAGCGCCAATGCGAGCGGGCGAGGACCTGGTCGCATTTTACATGACGCCTTCTTACTGGCTGTGGGACCCGTCTTCGGTGGTCTTCCTGTCCTTTGCCGTGTTTTTTGCCATGATTGTTGCTGACGCGGGTTACGCCCTGTTACTGGCCGGCATTGTCATTCTTTACCGCAAGCGCCTGGCGGCTTCCGCCGCGGGCCTGCGCTGGCGCGTCATGCTGTCCGTCCTCGCGGGCGCTACTGCGGTTTATGGCATGCTGGCGGGAAGCTATTTTGGCGTTACACCGCCACCGGACTCCCTGCTGGGAAATCTACATGTGCTGGACCTGGGCGACTTTACCGTGATGATGACGCTGTCGGTTATCATTGGCGCCTCCCACATCAGCTATGCCTGCCTGATGGACGGGCTGCGTTATCTGCACTGGCCCCGGCGTCTGCCGCCTTTTGGCTGGGTCGGTGCAATAATGGGGGGACTGTTTGCCTGGCTGGGTATGCAATTTGAAATCCCGCAGCTGCAACAGGGAGGTATTGGCCTGGCTGTCGCAGGACTCGCACTCGTCGTCGCATTTTCAGGCTATGGTGAAAAACCGCTGGCCCGTATCTTTAAAGGCGTTACGGCGCTGGCGGGAATCAGTGGTGCTTTCGGTGATGTGTTGAGTTACCTACGGCTTTTTGCCCTCGGCCTGGCCTCAGCTTCCCTGGCCATGGCTTTCAACGGCATGGCCGAGGATGTGCGCCAGGCGATCCCGGGTATTGGATTCCTGTTTGGCTTACTGATTTTATTGCTGGGCCACGCGCTCAACTTTTTACTGAGTGTATCCAGCGGGTTTATTCACGGGCTGCGGCTCAATGTTATCGAGTTCTTCAAGTGGGGCGTGAAGGACGAGGGTAATCCCTATCGCCCCTTCGAACAAAAGGAGAGTATCTAGTGGACGATTTTATCCTGGCACTTGGCTGGATCGGCGTCTATGCCCCGCTTGCACTGGGCGCGGTAGGTAGCATGGTAGGCGTTTCCCGGGCCGGCATGGCGGCCTGCGGGGC
This sequence comes from uncultured Halieaceae bacterium, assembly GCA_965363655.1. Taxonomy (GTDB): domain Bacteria; phylum Pseudomonadota; class Gammaproteobacteria; order Pseudomonadales; family Halieaceae; genus Marimicrobium. The sequence continues at coordinate 4,731 of CBDTVJ010000332.1, forward strand.
ATTGCTCGAGGTTGAAAGTGGCTACGGTCGCTTTATCGGAGTCTCTGCCATGCCGTCTTCCCAGACTATTTACGGTATCGTTGTAATGCTGACACTGAACGTTGGTGTCACCAAGGAGAATGCACCGGGTATTTTCGCAATCGGCTTATTGGCTGGTATCGCGCTTATGGCCAGTGGCTTCGCCCAGGGGGCCGCGTGCGCCGCGGCTATTAACGCCTCCAAGAGCAAGCCCGAGGTGTTTGGTATCTCCATCGCACCTGCGGCTGTGGTAGAGGGCTTTGCGGTATTCGCTTTTGTCTTCGCGCTGGTGCTCGCCGGGTCTGTGCCCGGCATGGGAGGCTGAGCTATGGTCGATAAGGCGCAGCAATCCTCCGGTGTGCAGGAGCTGATCTCGCGTATTCGCGACGACGGGGTTCATGCGGGGCAAAACAAGGCAGAGGAAAT
>CBDTVJ010000333.1:0-5169 GCA_965363655.1 uncultured Halieaceae bacterium
TCCCTGGCGGCCGGGAGCCGCCAGGTATCACGAGGGATAACGCGACACTCCTGTGCTGCCTTTGCTTCGGAGAAAAGGCCTCGCGCTAAGCTCATCGACGCGGACGGGGGTATTGCTGACCCGGTGTCATCATCTGTTCCATCATCTGTACCGGGTTGAGGCGTTCCATCTGCTCTCCGCCCTTGTGCAGGATTCCCGTCATCTTTCCGACATTCTCGCGGATGCCGTGCACGTCTTCGGCGAGGGGCTTCATGTTCCGCACGCTGGTCTCGATGCCGACCACCTGCTCGGTCAGCAACTCCATTTGTGAACGCATCTGCCCCATATCGGTGGACATGACGGCCACGTGGTCTGTCATCTGTGCCATATGGCCGGTCATGTCGTACATCAGCTTGACCATGAAGAGGAAGGCGCCTCCGCCCAGGATGATCATGATATAAACGAGTGTTCTTTGCATGGGCTTAACTCCGCTGGTTACATTAAAACAATAGCAAAGTTTCTGAGCGCCGTGACAGCGCCGTCAGTGATGACCGCCGTGGAATGCATATTTTGCCTTACTGGCAATGGAGGTCGACTCTCAACCCCATCGAACATCGGTGCCTGATGATCGGTCGGTTCAGTCTTTCAGATATTCCAACTGAGCTTCTGTTGTCAGAGCCCCCAGGCGTGTCGCTCGGGCAGCGTCAACACTTGTCATAGGGCATGATGCCTTCGCGACGCTCGTACCAGGCACGGGTGCGGTTGACAACACCAACGGCGGCGAGCATCACCGGTACCTCGATCAGGACGCCCACTACGGTCGCCAGCGCCGCGCCGGACTGGAAACCGAACAGTACGATTGCCGTTGCTACGGCGAGTTCGAAGAAGTTGCTGGCGCCAATCAGCGCCGAAGGGCCGGCCACGCAATGAGGCGAGCGCACCGCCCGGTTGAGCAGGTAGGCGAGTCCCGAGTTGAAGAACACTTGAATCAGGATTGGTATCGCCAGCAGCAGGATGATCAGGGGTTGTTTGATGATCTGCTCCCCCTGAAAGCCGAATAGCAGCACCAGGGTGGCAAGCAGGGCCACGAGAGAGGCCGGTTGCAGGACCTCGATCAGAGCAGCCAAGCGCTCATCGCCGTGTTGGTGGCGCAGCACCAGGGTGCGACAGATGTGGGCGATGGCGAGAGGAACGACGATGTAGAGCAGCACCGAAAGGAGCAGCGTATCCCAGGGTACCGTAATCGATGACAATCCGAGCAGCAGCCCCACGATCGGTGCGAAGGCGAACACCATGATGACGTCGTTGAGTGCGACCTGGGAGAGGGTGAAATGGGGTTCACCCCGGGATAGGTTGCTCCAGACAAAGACCATTGCGGTGCAGGGGGCTGCCGCCAGCAGAATGAGTCCTGCGATGTAACTGTCGATTTGATCTGCCGGCAACCAGTCGGCGAACAACCCGCGGATGAAGATCCAAGCCAGGAGCGCCATGGAGAAGGGCTTCACGCCCCAGTTGACGAATAGGGTCACCGCCACGCCCCGCCAATATTTTCGGACGCCGGTCAGAGCGCGCAGATCGATCTTGAGCAGCATGGGGATGATCATGAGCCAGATCATCAGCGCCACCGGTAGATTGATTTGGGCGATCTCCAAGCGCCCGACAAACTGGAAGACCTCGGGAAATAGCTGCCCCAGTCCGATACCGGCGGCGATGCACAGGAACACCCACACCGTCAGGTAACGTTCGAAAATGCCCATGGGGCTGCCGCTTGCCTTTTTGGCGGTGACTTCGCATTGGGTGCTCATGGATGGACCTCGCTCGGGGTTATTATCTGCAAAGCACGTGAGCGCGGTGAGTGATATCCTCGGACTGATCCAGACGACCATCGTCTCTTGTAGAACAAGCGATAGCTAATCGTCATCATGTCGCTCATGTTCGTGGTGATCTTTACCAGGATAGAAACCCTCGGCTGACCTTCTGATTTCGCCCTGCTTCATCCGCTTGTTGGTACGCCAGAGGTATTTGGCTTCGTCCTCATCCCCGCTACGATGGCACTCTACGCAGTTTTCATAGTCGTAGATGCCTTCCTCGACATGCTCCTCGCGGATCTTGGAACGGGAGTGCTCGTGACAGCCGTAACAGGTGTAACCGACATAGTTACTGTCGATATGACAGCTCTCGCAGTCCGTGGTGTGGTGCTTATCGAAACGAAAATAATCGTCGTGGTCGAAAGTGGCCGGTATCCAGCGCTCGCGGGTGTGGCACTGACCGCAGTTGCCGTTAATTTTCTGATGCAAGCCGTCTCCGGGATTGCTGTGACAGTCGTCACACTGATCCACCACTGCCGATTCAAGCAATTGATGTGAGAATTGGCCAATGGGGCGGAAAGCCTGCACCCCCTTGTGATCGCTGTGGCAGGAAACGCAGTCCTCTTCGATCAGTTGCTGATGGAAGGCTACATTCTTTTTCTCCTTGGCGATGGACTGTCCTTTGGTGGTGTTGATGCCGATCTCGGCCACCTTGTGGCACTGGGTGCACTTTGCTGGTGTGCTGCCGAAGAACGGGGTATGGCAGGCAAAGCAGTCGACAGCCAATTCGGCATGGGCGTCGATTAGCTTGCCGGGGACGATCATCAGGTGCGGCGTGAAGATCGCTAGCAACACCAGTGCCGTCAGGTTGGCCAGAACAATCAAGATTACGGTTTTGTTTTTCATCGCCACTGCCAAAACAGGAAGATGCTAAGAATGTGGGTTAGGCCGAGGACCGCGAAGGCAAGGGTAATCGGCAAGTGCACCGCCCGCCATTTCTTCATCAGGTCAAAGGTGGTCGCATCCCAGAAGAGTTGCTTTTCAATCGCCTCTTCAGACAAACCCCGTTGTATATAAAGCGCCTTCTTTTCCGACAGATAGCGGCGTGAGCGGTCCAGCAGGTACTTGCCGGTCATGCCGCTGATGACATTAACCAGCATGGCGATCAGTGCCAGCCAGGGCAGGATGGCATAGATATGAATGCCTGCGTGCACCAGGATCATGAGCGCGCCCAGCCAGGTGAGTGTTTCGTGAAGGGCGAGCAGTGTTTTGGGTCTGCCCCGGTGGATGAGCTTGCGCTTGCGCAGGGAATAGAAAAACGACAACAGGATCAGGATCGTGCCGGGAATGCCCAGGTAGCGGCCGATCCAGACTAGACCAAATTGATGCAGCAAGGCGTCGGCGATGATGGTAGCGGCGATGAGCGAGCCGAACATTGCCAGAAACGGCAGGACTTCTTTGCGGATGAGTGATCGTTCCATAGCAGTCTCTATGCGGCCAAAGTCAGGTCGCCTTTCGGAATGGTGACACACAGCAGGCAGTGCCCGGGCTCTACATCGGCATCGGCGTGCTGATTGTATTCCACCTCGCCGGTCTCGACGCGGATCTGGCAGCTACCGCAACTGCCGGCTCGACAGCCCGAGTCAACCTCGATGCCGTTGGCTTCGGCAAACTCCAGCAGAGAGTCGGCGCTGGCATCCCAGGGAATGCGTTTTCCCGATTTGCCGAAAGTGACGGTGATGGGCTGAGCGGCTGTTCGGAGCACGGACTGCTGTTTTTCGTGTTTGATAAGCGAGGCAGGTCCGAACGATTCATAGAAAATATCATTAGTATCAACGCCCCACTCCTGCAATGAAGGAACCAGGCTCTCCATCATCGGTTTGGGACCACAGACGTAGAACTGATAGCGCGCGAGCTTCAGAGTGGCGCGCAGCAACGGCAGGTCCACATGGCCGTGATGCTGGTAGTCGACGCCTTCGACATCGTCTGTATCCGGCCTGCTGTAACAGACGTGAAGGTGGAAGTTCGAGTGCACCTCTGTCAATGTGCGCACATGGTCCTTCATGACATGCTCGGTACTGTTGCGCATACCGTAGTAGAGCCACACCGGACGTGTACTGCCGCTCACCAGCACTGTGTTGATGATGCTCAGCATTGGGGTGATGCCGATGCCACCGCCCACGAGCACGATGGGCAGCGGTTCACCCTCCATCAGGTGGAAATGGCCGGACGGTGCCTTGACCAGAAGACGGCTGCCTTCCTCAACATGATCGTGGAAGTAGTTGGAGGAGAGGCCAGGCGGTGCATCCGGTTTGTCGGGTGGCGGCGCAACGCGCTTGATGGAGACCCGGTAGTAATCCGGCCGGGCACTGTCCGACAGGGAGTAGCAGCGAACGACAGTTTTGGTCTGGCCGGTCGCTGGATCATATATCGGGAGCTTGAATGTCAGGTACTGGCCAGGCATGAACGACGGGAGTGGCTTAGCGTCGGCGGGTACCAGATAGAACGAACATACGGAGGCCGTGTCGTCCTCAATGACCCGGCGCGCCACTACCAGTTCCTTGAAACCGTCCCATGTGTGACCGGATGCGGATGGTCTTTGCGCTAGGGTGGAGCTGACAGGATACGCAACTGTAGCGGATTGCGGTACATCCGCGCCTGCTTCAAGGTCTCCGCGCCGCTGTTTGCGTCGATAGAGGCTAATCAGCGCCGCAGCGGCCAGCTGCACCAAGATGGCGACGAAAATGATCAGTGCGAGTGTTTCTGTGGTCATGCGTCCTAAGAATAGGAGCCTTAGCTGAAATGAAGCTGAATATTGCGGGCTTTCAGCTTGGTTTCACTTCCGTTCCGGCAATATGGTTCCGGATTAAACCCAGAGCTCGTCAATCACTGCGTATCACTGCGTATCACTGCCGATATCAGCATAGATTCTGAGTGTGGTGGAAACGGGGAAAGATCGTGCAAACACAAAAGGCTTGGGAATCAAGATTCCCAAGCCTTTTGTTGATGTACCTGCTGTTGCTCGCCGTGCTCGTAGCGCAGCACCACTTAGGGTCAAAAGTTCAGTGTCAATAAGCCTACATTGAGCAACCCGAAAACCAGCAGAAAGACCCCCAAACCGATCAACGCATACCCAACGCCGAAGTAGAGGATTCGCAGCGGCACCGGGGCTGGCGAACAGAGTGCGGCGTCGAGCCGACCCTCTGCTTCCATCCGTGCGATCCAGGCCGGGTGCTCTTCACGCAGGTGCTCGATGTCCTTGCTGCCCTCGAACATGGTCGCACTGTAAGGGAAGCAGCGCGGACGCCAGTGTTCGACAAAGAAGTGGATCGTGAAGATATGGATCATCGCCAGCACGGCCTCGACTCTGTGTACCCAAAGC
>CBDTVJ010000334.1:0-5145 GCA_965363655.1 uncultured Halieaceae bacterium
TGGAGGGTATCAACGCCCTGAGTTCTGGTTGGCTGATGGATGGGCTACGGTGCAGCAACAAAAGTGGCGGCACCCGCTATACTGGCAGGATCGTGATGGTGAGCGACTGCAATTTACCCTGTACGGCTTGCAAACCAGGTACCCTGGGCAACCGGTTTGTCATATCAGCGGCTACGAGGCCGATGCCTACGCGTGTTGGGCAGGCGCACGTTTGCCCACAGAATTGGAGTGGGAATCTGCGGCCAGCCTGCAAGCATTTGCTGCGGCCGACTTCGATCCGGCAAAACTGCACCCTGTGTCAGCGCGTGGTGATATGCCACTATTACAACTGTATAATGAGTGCTGGCAGTGGACCGGGTCCGCCTACCGGCCGTACCCGGGTTTTAAAGCCAGCGCCGGGGCCATTGGTGAGTACAACGGCAAATTCATGGCCAACCAGTGGGTCTTGCGTGGTGGCTCCTGTGTCAGCCAAACTGGTCATGTACGCGCCACTTATCGCAATTTTTTCTATCCACAGGATCGTTGGCAGTTCAGCGGATTGCGACTGGCCAGGGATTTATAAGACACTTTTCAGCAAAGAGAGATAATAATGCCAGCGACAGCACGTACTGCGAAAAACGTTTTTTTTGACAACCAGCAGCCGCTTCCCAGCGACAGCGCCGCTGAATTGCTGGCAGGGTTGCAGCTGCCACAGAAGCAGATCAACCCCAAGTACTTTTATGATGCCAGGGGCTCCGAGCTGTTTGAGAAAATCACCCAGGTGCCCGAGTATTATCCCACCCGCAGCGAGAAAGAGATCCTCGTTGATAATGCTGCTGAAATAGCCCGCTACTGTGGTAGCGATTGCGTGCTCATTGAACCCGGCAGCGGCAGTAGCGAAAAGGTCAGGCTATTACTGGATGAGCTGCAACCTGTTGCTTACGTGCCGCTGGATATTTCCGCAGAATTTCTTTACGAATCGGCAGTGAAGCTTGGACGTGAACTACCCTGGTTAAACATTCATGCCATCTGCGCAGATTTTTCCGACCAATGGCAGGCGCGGGCCGAACTGCCCGCAGGGCGGCGCGTGGTGTTTTATCCAGGCTCAACCATTGGCAATATGGAGCCGCAGCAAGCCCAGGCGTTTTTGTCAGGTCTGCGCCAGTGGATAGGCGATGATGGCGGCGTACTGATTGGTGTTGATTTACATAAATCAGAGCAGCTACTGTCAGCAGCCTATAACGACGCAGCGGGTGTGACAGCTCAATTCAACTTCAATATCCTGAATACAGTGAACAAACTCATCGATGCGGACTTCAGGCCGCAGAATTTCTCTCACCATGCATTTTACAACCAGCAACTGCGCCGTATTGAAATGCACCTGGTGAGCAAAGAGTCACAGACGGTGAGCATCAACGGTGGCTCTATTGATTTTCGCAAGGGTGAGACCCTGCACACTGAGAACTCTTACAAGTACAGCCTGGAAAGTTTTACCAATCTGGTTGAAGCGGCGGGCTTCACACTGCAAAAAAGCTGGCTCGATGAGAAGAAGCTTTTCAGCGTGCACTACCTGAGCGTGGCCACAGATTGAAACGGCTGTCTGGTGTTGCCCACATCCGAGACTAAAGTACATCACTATGGCACGCTGCTGGCACTGATTCTGGCGGGAGAGGTCATTTTTAGCCTGCCCTTCCATATCCCCCGATTTTTCCGCCCGAACATGTTGGATGTGTTTGAGCTTAGCAATACGCAACTGGGTGATATTTTTGCGCTGTATGGTGTGGTTGCCCTGTTGGCCTATTTCCCCGGCGGCGCCATTGCTGATCGCTTCCAGGCCCGCTCGCTGCTGGCGCTGTCACTGCTTGCCACTGCCCTGGGTGGCCTCTATATGTATACCTTGCCAAATGTGACCGGGCTATACCTGCTGTTCGCATACTGGGGGCTAACCAGCATCCTGTTGTTCTGGGCCGCACTTATCAAGGCTACCCGCGATTGGGGCGGACAGCATACACAGGGGCTGGCCTTTGGTGTGCTTGAGGGCGGCCGTGGTTTGGTCGCCGCCCTGTTTGCTACTGTCGCGCTGTTCACGCTTGGCGAGCGCCTGGCCGCCACAGGCAGCAGCACGGCTGCGCTGCAGTCGGTTATTCTATTTTACACCTGTGCCACAGCGGTATCTGCAGTGCTTATCTGGTTCATGCTACCGGCGACCGATTCACAATCACCCAACATCACTGCAGCGCAGCGACCACACTGGTACCGGGTGTTGTCGGAGCCTGTCGCCTGGTTGCAGGCGGGCGTGGTAATTTGTGCTTACTGTGGTTACAAGGCGCTGGATAATTACGGTGTATACGCCGTACAAGTGCTCGACATGAGTCAGTTGGAGGCGGCGAAGCTGAATACTTATGCCAGCTACACCCGCCCCGTGGCCGCCGTCGTCGCAGGTCTTTGGGCAGACCGCTGGCGTAGCAGTAAGCTGATAACGCTGCTGTTTTTTTGTGCTGCAGCCGCCTTCTTCGCGATGAGCCAGGAGTTCGCTGCGGCGGTGACAACACAGGTGGTAATCGCCAATCTTATGATTACCTTCGTCGCCGTCTACGCCATGCGCGGCATTTACTTCAGCCTGATTGAGGAGGCCAAACTCGACAAGCGCATTACCGGCAGTGTGGTCGGCCTGATTTCAGTACTGGGATTTACGCCCGATATATTCTTCGGCGCTATTAGCGGCCGGATTCTGGACGCCAATCCAGGAGCAGTTGGGTTTCAGCACTACTTTTTACTGCTGACCCTGATTTGTGTTGCGGGAATGGCCTTCACCCTGGCGCTCTCCACGCTGCTTGCAGGTAGGAAAAACAGTCACTGATCCGCGGCTATCTCGCCAGGGGCACGGTTGCGTCAACTGGGCGAGTAGTCTGCCTCTCTGCGATGGTTTACTAACGCAATTCTTCCACTGGCTGTTATAGTGAAAAGATCGCCACCTTGACAGAGACAAATGAGGAATTTTAATGGATTTTACAGGCTCAAAGGTACATTTTCGCGCAGCCTGGCTGTTGTCCCTGGCGCTTGGCATCACAGCCTGTAGTGATGGCAGCGATGGCAACGGTCAGTCAGCTCCGACATACCAGGCATCGGTAGTACGCACCAGTTACGGCATCCCGCATGTAACGGCCAATGACTGGGGCAGCCTGGGCTATGGCTATGGCTACGCCTTTGCCCAGGACAATTTTTGCGTCCTGATGAAAGAGATTCTCTACGCCAGTGGCCAGTCCGCAGAGTTTCTCGGAGCAGCCGGTGATCTGCAATCAGATTTTGTTTACCAGTGGGTCAACGGGGATGAAGAAGCACTGCGTTCCCAGTGGATCGACGCCCAGGAGCAAAAGTTCCAGGACCTTGTCATCGGTTATGCACGTGGCTTAAGCCGTTATTTCAACGAGACCGGCGTCGACCAGCTCGCAGAGGGTCCGGAGGGTTGTCGTGGCGCACCCTGGGCCAGGGCCATAAGCGAGATTGACCTGGTGCGTGTCTATCGCAAATCGCTGCTCCAGGCGGGCATCGATAATGGCATTCTGAAACGCGGTATCACCGACGTCAGGGGGCCAGACATGCCGCTCGCGCTCACCACCCCGCCATTACTACCAGGGGTAGCCGCTCGCAAGGTGTACGCCTGGAGCCCTTCTTCCGGTGATAACTTGTTCGAGGGCTATATCGACCCGGCCAGCCACGGGAGTAATTTTCTCGCCCTGGGCGGCGATTACACCCGGTCCGGGCGCGGTATGCTGTTGGGCAATCCGCACCAGCCCTGGCAAGGTACCGGGCGCTGGCACGAATTACACCTGACCATTCCCGGTGAGTACGACGTCATGGGTGCGACACTGCTGGGCCTGCCAATGGTAACCATAGGTTTTAACAAGGACCTTGCCTGGAGCCACACCGTGACCCCGGCCAGTCATATCGGTCTGTATGAATTGATACTCAATCCGGCCAATCCAATGCAGTACCTGTACGACGGAGAGTACCGTGATATCTCCACGGAAGAGGTGAGTGCCAAACAACTGGAATCTGACGATAGTTTGAGCGAGCATCAATTTACCATCTACCTCTCTCATTATGGTCCCATCATCAATCTGCAGCGACAGAGCGAGTTGCTTGATGGCTGGCCCATGACATTAGGTGGCACGTCCATCATGGCGGTCAGGGATCCAAACCTGAACAACGCACGTGGGCTGCTGCAGTGGGTGAATATGGGCCAGGCCAGCAATATGGCCGAATTCTCGGATGCGCTGAAACCGGTCGGCCTGCCATGGGTGCACACGGCGGCGGCCGATCGCCACGGCGACGTGTTGTATGCCGATGCCTCGGTCATGCCCCGGGTTACCGCGCAGCAGTTGGACTCATGTATCGACTCGGTTACTACACAGAGTATAACCGCCCTGGCCAACCGCCTGTTTTTCGCACTGAATGGCTCACGCAGTGAATGTGAGTGGGGCCGCAGCCCCGACTCCCCCGAGGGGACCAACGTTTATGGCTACAGCGAATTGCCCAAGTTGACCAATCGCTCCTACGCGCTCAATTACAATAACAGTTACTGGCTCACGAACCCGGATACACCCCTGACCGGGTTCCCATTCCTCATGGGGCCGTTGGGTGGCGAGGGTGAGCAGCAGTTTCTTCGCGGCAACCTGGGGCACCAACAGGTTGCCGACCGCATGGCGGCTGTTGACGGTCTGGACGATAGTCCCGGCTTTACCCTGCAAAGCTTACAGGGCTTGATGCTGTCGAGCCGTGTCATGGCGGCGGAGATGGCGCTGGACGATGTGCTGGAGATTTGTAATGCGAATGATTTGGATGAGCGGATGACAGAGGCCTGTACGCTGCTGGCTGCCTGGGACCGCCGGGTCGATATCGATAGTATCGGGGCGCACATCTTTACTGAGTTCTGGCGTGCTTTTGCCGCTGCCAATTCGAGTAGTCGCGGTTCCTACTTTATCGAGAATCCTGAAATATGGCGCGAGCCGTTTGATTCAGAGCGGCCAACCACGACCCCGGCGGGTATAGATACCGCTGTCACTGCTAATCATGACCGGGTATTGGCAGCGCTGGAGACAGCGCTACAAAAGTTGGCCGAAGCCGATGTGGCATTGGACCTGCCCTTTGGTGAAGTCCAGGCGG
>CBDTVJ010000335.1:0-5144 GCA_965363655.1 uncultured Halieaceae bacterium
TCAGCCGCCGATGCCCCGCACGTATACCAATATTCTCTGCTGCCACCAGCGCAATAGTGAAACCGATCAGGGCTTCTATCACCCACATCTCGAGGGACACATGCCCCAGCACTGCAAGACTCAGTGTAATACTGTGACCGATGGTAAAACCGGTCACTATCCATATGAGTTCCCGCAAATTGGGCACCAATAGCAACAACGCGACAAGAAAAGCGAGATGATCGATTCCCCCGAGAATATGCTCCACGCCGAGTACAAGGTACTGCAAAAAACCTCTGTAGAAGCCATCGAAACCGCTGCTGCCCCCGATAATGTCGTGCTCTCGTCGGCTGTCGGTAAACAGGTACTCCTCGGGCAGTTCACCGTCGTCCATCACGCGAGCATAGTGCACATGGCTGGGGGCAACAGCGAAGAAACTGTCTATAAGAATGTTCGACGGCGAGCCCGCCTCGCACTTGAAAGAGATCCGCACGCGCAGATAGCCGTCTGCCGCCGCCATCGCCTGCGGGGCGCCCTGTGCGGGACAGACTACGCCACCGGTGGAAGTGACCCGAACAGTTTGCTGGAGATGTGCGACCAATAGCGATTCCAGGGTCGACAGGTTGCCCTCCAACAGCGGCAGCCGGGTGACTTCCCTGGCCTTGACTGTCAACACCGTGTCGACGCCATTGCCTGCCACGTTCCAGCTTGAATAGGACTGGCTGCGATTATGTGCCTGTACCGGTGACGCTACTGCCACACTCACAAGGATGATCGTGCAGGCCAGTGCGGCAAGTGGAAGTCGAATCACTGCTCCACCCCCGATTCGGCCCATTGAATGGTGGCACTACCTCGCAGGTGACCGAGATATTCTACCAGGCGGTCATCCCTGGCTTGCCCGTGGTCATACCCAACGTCACCCTCAACTGCACTGGCCTCCAGCTCGATGGTAAGGCTCGTTATGACCGACCGCAACACCTCTGCTCGCACAGCCTGGCTGCGACGCACCAGGCCTGACTCCACGCCATATTGCACCAGCAGTTCCTCTTCAATCATTCTTTCAAGAATCAGTGATCGATCGCCCTGTGTTATAGCAGAGCGTTTCTCACTGCCGAACAGTTGAACCGCACGCTGGTACTCGGCCAATTCCAACCCCTTGTCGTTGACCGAGGCCACAGATGAAGCATTCAAGTCACTATTTCGGGTATCGCCGAGCAATGTCAGGACAGCGAACAACGCACCCAGGGAAGCCCCTACCGCGAGGCGGATAAGCGGCCACTTTTCGCTCGCAGGAACCTGGTGAGCAACAGCCGTGGCCAGTTCTTCCCTGCGCAGTGTCATTGGGAAGCAGGGGCGTGCTTGATGAATATAGGTGAGGACCAGGCCCTGTGGCCCAGAGGAATCTGGCAGTCGTCTTCGCTATCGATACGATAGTCGCCGTAACAAGGGTTCACCGCTATCACGTCACCTTTGCTATCGTAGGTGGCGCGCAAATTGCCGCCGTTGATCGTTGGACTGGTTTCCTCGATAGCACGGACATAGTAAACAGCGTCGCGGCCACTGGCTGGAAATTCCTGGTCACTAAATTCCACAGTACACCCGGCCGGATCGGGAGCACATTTGAAAGTGCGCCAGACGTCCTCAACCAGGCTGGCTATCGCTTCATCAGGCGCAACCTGCGGCCTGATGCGCACCACCTCTATACGGTCGATCAGGTAACGTTCATCAGAGGGGTGATAGCACTCTCCCAGGGCCAGCTTATCGAGTCGTTTTACGCTCAATGCCTGACTGACGTAGTCCGGGCACCCGGGCAACTGCTTGAAGGAACCGACCGCTGTCGTTCGAAAATGTGGCACATCCTGCGTAGTCCGTTCCGAACCCATGGGCAGTGAACCTTCCTCTCCCGTGAGAAGATCAAACCAGAGCAACATCCGGTGTCCACTGGTGCCGTAAACTTCCCGACGTTTCATTGAATCCCAGATCGCCTGCCTGTCCCTGCCCTCGGCATGAACGGCAACGATGCCGCCCGCAGTGAGGAACGACATCTTGCGCTCTTGTTCACTGTCATCCCCCAGGATATTAATTACCTGGCGGGACTTCTCCGCGGGCGGCTCCTCGTTGCGTCGATAGATCAACCAGTCCCAGAATCCGTTGCGCGTGCCACGCATGCCCGCATCGCCAGTGCCGATGCGCGGATACTGCTTGAATCCGTTCCCCGCACGAGAAAAGTGTGTATCTGTGGAACTGATCAGCCCCCACTTGTAGCCAATGGGGTTCTGCGGGTCATCGAAATTGCGCAGCGCAAGGCCGTACTGCACCGATTTACCTGGACGGTAGTTGAATGCCGGTAAGAACACGTCCCGGGCCTGGCCGGCATCGAGCCATTCCTCGGCCGTAGCCCCCGGGATACTCTTCCAGCCGCCAATATGTTCAACCTCAACGTAGTGCTCGCGCGCCGTTACCGCCCTGGACTCACACTCCCCAGTGCTCTCGCCTGCCTGCAAGCAGCGTTGGCGAATGATATTGCCTGCCTGCCAGCAGGAAGGCAGGTAGTTCGGCTGCGGCTCTGGGCACACCGGCTTTCCCTGGTCGTCTATCTGCCGGGCGGAAAAATCACGGTAACTCTCTGAGTTGCCGTGCCCGGAATAGACCTCGATCAGGCGCACCTTATCCGGGTCATGATTCTCGGCGGTAAGCTGGTGTTCCCAACTCGCTCCTGGCGGCGTATAGATTCCCCAGGCCGAGCCATGCGGCACAACCAGGGTATCCAAACCCCATTCGTCCAGTTTGGCATAGAGCTCTCCCGGCGTTCTCGCCGATTCGTAGCAGTCAGAGGGGAGTTCGGTACTATCAATTTCCGAGGGACACACCGGTTCCTCCTTCAATTCCCGCATAAAGGCGCTGAGCGCTTGATAATAGGAGCGATTTCCCACATCCAGCCAACGCAGCATGCCCAGCCCACCACCCCCGGGCTCGCTGCCACGCAAGGAGTCGCTGGCCGGCCCGGCGGCACCTATAGGTCTGGCGGGTAACTGCTCTTGCTCGATATCCCGGAACAATACGTTGTGATGACCGTAGTGTTCCTCCGGAACCTTGCCGTACTGGGACCATTCAAAGCCGATAAACGCCACCATGTCAGGATTGTCAGTGTTACCTGAAACCGCGTTGCAGTGTCGTATCGCGTCCTGGGCGTCCCGCCAACGCCGGGAGGTATAACTCTCTGCGTGATCGGTGAGGAAGAAAAAATCCAGCTGGGAAACATAGCGCGCGTAGTCGCAGGCCGCAGCCGGAGGTAGAGCGCCTCGGCTGGCGTTTAGTATTGGCAGCGAGAACATGAAGGCATCAAAGGACCAGGTCGTATGCACATGCGTATCACCGAACAGGATCTGCTTGTCCATGAGCGCCGTGTCCGGACCGGGCGCTATCTCCCGGGCAACGGCGGAACGGGATTCTCGCCGCGCCTCTACCGATTGGGCTGGGGTCGTCGCCTGCGTTACCACCCCTGGCAACAAAGGATCCTGTGTGTAGTTTCCATTGGGGTCGGGAATACGCACAAAAACCATAAAGGCGACAAGACCAATCCCCACCAGCCCGAGGCTGGCAACCACTGCAGTCTTGATTAGTTTTGCCTTCATTGCTCTACCTGTCATTGGTATTCACCTCTGGGTTTATCCGTCTCGGCAACGCGTACCAGCTCAGGGTAATCTTTTTCACTGACGGCCAGGTCGCCCGCTACCCGGGGGCTAAACTGAATATTTGCCGCCTGCCACAGCTTTTCTAACTTGTCTGCCAGAGCCTGCTCGCGCCCCCTGGACAGATACTCCTCACGCACGACGGGTGCAATCTCGCTAAATTCGGGCACGGTCGCAGCGAGTACTGTGTTGGCTTTCAGCAGGTGAGCCCTGCCTCCACTCTCCACAGGGTGGCTGATTTCCCCTGATTTCAATGTCAGTGCCACACTCGCCAGCCCAGGCCCCAGATAGCGTCGCAGCACATGCACCGGAAGCGGTGAACTGGGAAGATTGCGAATGGTTTCTGCTTCCTGACCAGCTACGATGTCAGCCCACATGCCGCCACTTTCGATGTTTGCATGGGCCCGCTCGGCAGCAAGCAGACTGTCGAAGCGCAGGACCGAAATTGCCAACCTGGCAGGCCGCTCGAAAACAGCGCTATGGTCACGGTAAAATTGCTCCAGCATTTCTTGATCGACGGGTCGAGCGAGAAACTCTTCAACGACTTCGCTGATAGCCGCGTGGGCAATGGCCTTGCGCACACCTGGATCATTCTCCACAACACCGAGGCTCTCAGCTCGCTGCAGCAGTAGTTCCTCGTCGATAAGCAACTCAATCATTGAACGTCGCTCCACCTCAGTCAGGCGCACGGCCCTTCCCTCGGTCAAGCGCTCTTCAACATAGGCAAGCTGCGTAATGGTGATGGGCTGATCATTCACCCAAAGGACTGCTTTATCAGATGGCTCTGCCGGTCGCGGCACACTTGCTCCCGCCATTGCCAGGCCCAGCCCGAACAAGGCGAGTAAGCCCCAGGCGCAATTCATCTTCTTATTATGTCCCTGATAGGCCAAACGCCACATTGTCACGGGAATCCTTATTAACTTGAAAATCTCCCACAGGGGAGTACTACCCACCGCCTATAGTATAGTCAGGCCTCAATCATCGAATGTCCGAAGGCGACAGGTGAGTCACATTTTCAGACAGCGTAGCCCCAAAGGACAGGAGAAAGCAGCTAGGAGTACTCCCTGACGGGTTGCAAAGCAGCGAATCGCTCCGCCATCGCTGCAATTGTCAGGCTGGGGTTTACCCCGCTCGCTACAACGACCTTGCGTTCAGGCAGGACTGTTACACCCAGGCGCCTGCTCAGCGACATCCGGATTCCCAAAATGGATTGCGTTAGGCACCGGACCATAGCTGTCAGCCATTCCCAGGCCTGCTGCAGTCTGCTGCAGATAGTGATCCTGCTCCGTATTGCGGGGATTCATCGAGACACCCAACATTTTCTTTGCGGCTGCGAAGCGCGTGGTAACAGCTGAAAAAACACTTGGCCTGGACCTCCTGCGTGTTGCCGTTCAGGAATATGGCGAACTCTTCACGATAGTTTAAGTTTCATCAGCTAGACAAGAGGAGACAATCTGCTCGCAACACACTGTT
>CBDTVJ010000336.1:0-5140 GCA_965363655.1 uncultured Halieaceae bacterium
CTGCGGTAAGTAACGGCCAGCCTGTTCGTCCGGGCACACCTGCGGCTGAATATTTATGCCTAGCGCCAGTTGTACCGCAGGGTCAAACCGTAGGACATATCGGGGGCGCTCACACCACCGTAGCCGCCAACCGTCGGTATATCGATGCCAAAGGCGAAGTACTCCTCGTTCAGCAGGTTCTTACCCCACAACGCGACTTCCCAGTCGTCATCGACATTAGTCAGTGTGAGGCGCAGGTTCACCAGGTCGACTGAATCGTTTTTCAGGTTTTCGTCCAGGTCCTGGTCGAGGTAGAAGTCATCAATGTAGTTGTGCTCGGCGCGAAAGATAGCGATCAGGTCATCCGTAACCGCTGTGTTGTATTGCAGGAAAGTACTCACGGTCCATTCCGGCGAGTTGTCGACATCCTCGCCCGCAAGGTCCTGCAGACATACGGTGGTACCCGGGGGACTGCGCGGGGGCCCTCCACCGGCAGTACCGGGCGAGCCAAATTGCGCATTTTCCTCGACATAAAATTGCTCAAAAGCCTGGTCGATTGTGCACTGTCCCCTGTCAAATTTGTCGTAGGTCGCGTGGGTGTAACCAACCGCGGTACCCACTGTCAGGTCAGCAGAGGCGGCGAATATAGCGTCCAGTTCCATGCCGTAACTTTCCATGACACCAGCATTGGTAACCTTGATGCTGGCGCCATCAAAAGTCTGTGACTGGAAATCGTCATAGTCGACGTAGAAGAAAGTGCCATTCACCTGCAGACGACGCTCCATCCAGGTTCCCTTCCAGCCAAGCTCATAGCTGGTAGAGGTTTCATCCTCGAATTCGCCGGTTTCATCTTCGGGTACCCTGCGCTGGTCAAAGCCACCGGACTTGAAACCGCGACTGACACTGGCGTAGGTCATCAGGTCTTCGTTGACGAAGTAACGGATATTCAGCGTGGGGGAAACATCCGAGTCATCACGCTGGTTATCATAGTAGACATTGGGCCCGGCGACGGGGGGGATGTCGATGGGACTACCATTACCACTGTCAAAGAGAGGAGCAACACCGCCCGTTATCTGGGAGCCGTCCCGCTCTTTCGTTTCGCGGGTCCAACGCAAACCCAATGTGGCACTCCACTTCTCGTTTAGATTCCAGCTTAGCTGGCCAAAAGCGGCATAGCTGGTGGTCGTATAGGTGTTGTCATCGGTATTGATCGAACCTTCGGGGAAAAATATATCGAGTCCTATAGCCCTCACCAGTGGCACTCCCATGGTGAATTCACCCAGGGAATCAAATTCGGAGTAGTAATAGTACAGGCCGCCCTGGTATTCGAAGGTGTCGCCGGCGGTAGACGCGATACGCAGCTCTGAGGAATATTGGTCCAGATCCACTTCGGTCAAACCACCTACAGCGTCATACGCGCTGAAATCACCATCAAAGGTACTGTCGGATTCGTAATGACGCCAGGCATTGATGAAAGCCAGTTCATGCTCGCCGGGCAATTCACGGTTCCACTCCAGGGCGACACCGCCGACTGTCACCTCGTTTTTCAGCGGGCCATCAAACCAGTACTTGTCATCAAAGGGGTCTGCCTGTGGCGGAGAAAAACCCTGGGAGTCCTCAAACGCTAAATACTGCATGCGATAACCCGGAAAATTGGTGAAGCCACCCGGGGCCTGGTCGGGCGGCAGCGCCAGACCATACTCCTGCTGCCTGGCTGCCGATGGGTTATTAGTCAGGGGCGCATTGAGGGTGGACAAACCATCGTAGGACATCACCGACATGGCACAGCAATCTGTGTCTTCCTTGGAGTAATCCAGTGTCAGGAGAAAATCACCAATGGAATCGTCAAAATCCAGCAGCAACCTGCCTTTGCTGCCCCAGCGATTGGTGTCGTTCAGATCCTTGCCGGATTGAGATCCATCAAAGGTATTTTCATAAATATGATCACCGTAATTTCCGAAGCCTGTTAAGCGCATGGCGTGACCGGAATCCCCAAAGGGCACATTGACCATGCCGCGCACTTCAGAGCGCTCATCATTATCATAGGTATATTCAAGCCCCGCTTCGAATTCCGCGCTCGGTTGCTTGGTGAAGATACTGATGGCACCGGCAGAAGTATTTTTGCCGTACAGCGTTCCCTGGGGACCACGCAATACCTCGACGCGCTCTATATCGATCAGGTCGCTAATCGTCATGCCGGCGCGGCCCTGGTAAACACCGTCAATGAATACCCCAACACTGGGGTCGATGCCCGAATTGGTTCCCACCGAGCCAATACCCCTGATCCTGATGGAGGTGGAGCGGGAGTCGTTACTGGTCTGGATCTTGAGACTGGGTGTGTAGGCTGCCAGGTCTGTCAGGCTACTGGCGCCGGTATCTTTAAAAAAATCGCCGGTAAAGGCGGATACTGACATCGGGACTTCCTGCAGGTTTTGTGCCCTGCGGTTGGCGGTAACAATCACTTCTTCCAGCGCTATCGGCTCATCATCTCTCTGGGTCTGTGCCTGGGCAGGCACCGGGAGTGACAGCGCAAAGAATATTAACACGGCGGAAATGCGCGCGTAATTTGGTGGCATATTAAAGCCTCGTACCATTATTTATCATTATTTTATTACCGCTAAGTATAGGCACAGTTTTGCGGTATATGGGAACAAAAAATTGTAAGAGTGCTCCCGGCCCCATGTCGGGTACCTGCGCGGCAGGCATTCGACCTGGCGGCAATAATCTACTACAGTCCATCTATGGATGATGAGAGTACGACAACAGGCCGCAAGGGCTTCTCCGGCTCACAGGTCGCGCTGTTTGTCCTGATAGCAATTCTGGTCACCGCGGGCCTGTGTTTCTGGCTCTTCAGAACCTATATCAGTCCCACCGATTTCAAACCGGTTGAATTGTCAGTCAAGGAACAGTCCCAGCTCGATTCCAAGCTACAGCTACTGGGACTGAATCCCAGGGATTTGTTACCCCACGCCAAACGACCGGACCAGGTCGATGCTGATGGTCGACTGGTGCCGGAGAAGTACCAAGAAAAGCCGGAAAAGCGCGATATCCACATGAGTGAGCGTGAGCTCAATGCACTGTTGGCCAGCAACCCGGATTTAGCCAGGCGCTTTGCAATCGACCTGTCCACGGACCTGGCCAGCGCCAAACTCCTGATACCGGTTGATCCCGATATGCCTATTATGGGCGGCAAAATTTTGAGGGTGAACGCAGGGCTGGAATTGGCCTATCGCGACGACCAGCCCGTGGTAAAACTACGCGGGATCAGCATTATGGGAGTACCTGTTCCCAACGCCTGGCTGGGTAATCTTAAAAATGTCGACCTGGTCCATGAATTCGGCTCCGACCCCGGGTTCTGGAGTAGTTTTGGCGCGGGCGTTGGCTTGATAGAGGTTGAGGACGGCCAACTGCATATCAAACTGAAGGAGTAGCAGGGCAGGAACCTCCGCTGTTTACCCAATAAGCCAGCCCACCACCCTGGCAGCTGAACCGGCCACATTGAGGAGATTGCAAATGACCACCGCACTCGAGCTACCACATAAACCGCGCGTACTTCCCGGATGTGAACAGCAGGGCTATGCAACCCTGTCGGATGAGGCCTCCTACTGGATTGATGCGGAACAGGTACAGGGCCAGATACCAGCCGGGATAGAGGGCACCCTGTTTCTCAGCTGCGTGGGACGCAACAAGGTTGGCGGACAACAGTTTGGTCACTGGTTTGACGGTGACGGCATGATCAACGCGGTCACCATCAAGAATGGGCGGGCGCATTTCAAAAATCGCTACGTGCGCACACCGAAGTTTGTAAACGAAAGCGCCGCCCAGAAGATTCTCTACCGGGGTGTCGGCACACAGATCCCCGGCGGCATGCTCAAGAATATGTTCAGGACGCCAGGCAATGCTGCCAATACCAATGTCATTCTGCACGGTGGCAAGCTACTGGCGCTGTGGGAGGGTGGCAAGCCCTGGGAACTCGATCCAGCGACGCTGGAAAGTATCGGCGAGTACACATACGAGGGCGGCCTGTCTACCACCCAACCCTTTAGTGCTCACGCCCGCTGGGATCCGCGTAGCGGCTACCTCTACAACTTTGGCGTGTTTGGGGTACCCAAGCCCAAACTGCATTTCTATCGCATAGATCCCACCGGCAAGCTGGTTGCCAACAGGTCCCAGTATGTTGGCGACTATTCCATGTGCCATGATTTCGTCATCACCCAAAAACATGCGGTGTTCGTACTGTGCCCAGCTTTCATGCGCAAGCCCTTCCAGTTTCTGTTTGGCAGAACCAGCATCCTCGAATCGATCGAGTTCGACAAGAGCGAGAAAACCAAAGTGGTGGTACTTGATCTGGAGACCGCCGATATCGTGAAAGAATACGAATTCGACAGTTTCTTCGGCTTTCACCTGGGCAATGCCAGTGAAGAGGGTGATGAGATCTCCCTGGACGTCCTGTGCGTGGATGACATGAACGTCATGGACGGGTTGTCCGATGTCTTTATGGAACGGGGCGACGACTTCGATTTCCTCGCCAACGGAGCAACTTTCACCCGCTTCACGCTCAATCTTGTGACCGGTGAAACATCCACCACACCGGTGTCAGGTTCCATCGCCGGCGAATTTCCCGCCTGGAATCCAAAGCTTACCGGCGTGGAAAATCGCTATACCTGGTTGGGCACCATCGTTGAAAACGGTACGCCCTATGGCTTCAACGCCTACCAGAAGATCGACCACCAGACCGGAGAGTTAAAGGTTCATGACTTCGGTGAAGGCCGCTTCACCTCGGAGGCGAACTTTATTCCGGCCGGCGAGCAAGCTGCAGAAGATGACGGCTACTTGATCTCAATCGTCTACAATCATCATCGCAAAAAGAGCGAGGTGGTAATACTGGACGCAACAGACATGGAGCAGGAATTAGCGGTTATTCCACTGGACCACCATATTCCCTTTGGTTTCCATGGCGGCTTCTACCCGGAGGTCTTTATCTAGCTAAATAGAGTACGTGGGCTGTCAGCCTGGCAAGCTAACGCAGCACACGGTTCGCGACCTGCTTCAGTATAAAACTGGTCATTCGAGGCGATACCCGGCTGGCGTAATAAGTTACCCAGGATTCCGGGGCAACCGGGCGCAATGGCGTATTAAAGCGAATCGCGCTGAACACGGC
>CBDTVJ010000337.1:0-5134 GCA_965363655.1 uncultured Halieaceae bacterium
AGCCCCACTTTTCCCAGCCAAAATGCTGTCCCAGGTCTCGTCGACCGTATGGCCCAGGGGACTAATCATACCCAGTCCTGTCACCACAACTCTTCTGCCAATCACGGCTGTAACTCCTCTACAAAGTTGGCTCTACGGGAACTTTTAAAGAAGAAAAGCCGTTCTATCAGAAATAGAAACGGCTTTCCGAAACGAAGTGATTTGATCAGGCGAGGTTGTTATTAATATACGAAATCGCCAGAGCAACGGTGGTAATTTTCTCCGCCTCTTCGTCGGGTATTTCAGTTTCGAACTCTTCTTCCAGGGCCATAACCAGTTCCACGGTGTCAAGAGAGTCCGCGCCCAGGTCTTCTACAAATGAAGCTTCCGTCTGCACTTCTTCTTCCTTGACGCCAAGCTGCTCCGCTACAATCTTCTTAACGCGTTCTTCAATGCTGCTCATTTTATTTGTCACTCCTGAGGTTTTATTTCCAGCTCAAAGCCGATTAAACGGTTTGAGCGCGCAGTTTACTCTGTTTTTTAAGAGAGTTATAAATTTTTTTTAATCATGTGTCGAAACTAGCGTTTAGTCTATATTTTTCAATAGCTTATGCCATGTGCATACCGCCGTTTATGTGCACAGTTTCACCGGTAATATACGCGGCGGCATCGCTGCACAAAAAGCTGACAAGGGCAGCTATCTCCTCCGGGGCACCAAGCCGGCCCAGGGGAATCTGCTGCAGCATCAGCTCGCGCTGCTCTTCTGATAGCTCCCGGGTCATATCCGTATCGATAAAGCCGGGAGCGATACAATTAACCGTGACCGAACGTGACCCAAGCTCTCGGGCCAGCGCCCGGGAGAAGCCCTCTGCCCCAGCTTTCGTCGCAGCATAGTTGCTCTGCCCGATGTTCCCCATAGAGCCGACCACAGAGGTAATGTTCACTATGCGCCCCCAACGGGCCTTGGTCATGCCCCTGAGGCAACCCTTGCTAACGCGGTAGAGCGCGCCAAGATTCGTTTCGACGACGTCATTCCATTCGTCTTCTTTCATGCGCATCAGCAGGTTGTCCCGGGTAATGCCCGCATTATTAACCAATACCAGGGGTGCTGCATACTGCTCACGAATGGCCTTCAGCACTGCAGACACGCTCTCCTGGTCAGCGACATCCAGCTTCATGCCACACCCGGCGTTTCCCGCTTCCTTAAGATAGCTCGAAATTGCCTCTGCGCCGCCATCACTGGTAGCAGTTCCTATGACAGTAAAGCCACCCTCTGCCAGGGAATGCGCGATTGCCTTGCCGATACCCCGGCTGGCTCCTGTTACCAGTGCAACTTTTGCTTCATCTGACATCTTCTGATTCCTTTGTATTATGCCAACTCTGCTGCGGCTGCCTGCAAGCCATCAGGCTCTTCCAGGGAAAAGCTCCGCAGCGACTTGTCTATACGACGGTTCAGGCCGCTCAGTACCTTGCCGGGGCCACATTCGACTATGTTCGTTACACCTGAATCGATAATGGCTTGGATGCAAGCCGTCCACTTAACTGGACTATAGATTTGCTCAACCAGCAGCTTCCGTATTTGCGCCGGCTCAGGCTCTACAGCCGCCTGCACGTTGTGGACAACTGGCACCTTGGGTGCAGCGATGTTGATCTCTGCTATTGCTTCAGCCAGGCGCTCACCTGCGGGCCTCATCAATGCAGTATGGAAAGGTGCGCTGACCGGAAGAGGCATAGCCCGCTTTGCCCCTGCTGCCTTTAACGCGTCAATGGCCAGGTCCACCGCTCCCGTGTGTCCAGCGATAACAACCTGCCCGGGAGAATTGAAATTAACAGCCGAGACAACGCCATCCTGGCTGGCCGCCACCTCAGCACAAATACGGTTTACATCCTCGTCATCGACGCCAATGATTGCCGCCATAGCGCCCTGTCCGATGGGCACAGCGGTTTGCATGAACTCACCGCGCTGGCGCACCAATTGCACGGCATCAGTAAACGCCAGAGCCTCTGCACAGACCAGGGCGGAAAACTCACCCAGGCTATGCCCGGCCATGATCGAGGGTCGAATATCGGAGCTTTCCTGCCACGCTCGCCACAGTGCCACGCTGGAGGTCAACAATACTGGCTGGGTTGTTGCGGTGAGGTTAAGGCTTTCCTGGGGACCACTTTGGACCAGCGCCCACATATCGTAGCCAAGCGCCTCTGATGCTTCGGCGAAGGTATCCCTCACCGGCGCAAACTGGGCATGGGCCGCTGCCAACATCCCGACCTTCTGGGAGCCCTGCCCGGGAAAAACAAATGCGAGAGTACTATCTGACATATCTGATTCCTGACATTCTAACGTGACGCAACTACCGCTGACGCCATGACCGTAACGCAGCTGCTCCCCAATACCTGGTATCGCCGGCATATAGAGCTTGGCCGCGGCTGGTCAGGGCAACCCGCTGCAGTAGTAAAGAAATGATTGTTGACAGCGCTAACACTGCTGTCTGAAAAACAGAGGCGGAGACCGAGTCTCCGCTTTTGACATGATCGGCGAGAAAAGCCGTCACTAACAATATTCAGTAGGCCCGTGTAGACCGGCTGGATTAATCGTCGCTGCCGGTATCAACCACTTTTTTGCCGCGATAGAAACCGTCAGCAGTGACATGATGCCTGCGGTGAGTTTCACCGGAGGTCTGGTCAACGGACAGCGTGGGCCCGGACAGTGCATCGTGGGAACGACGCATACCTCGACGCGAACGCGTTTTCTTACTTTTCTGAACTGCCATGGCTAAATCTCCTGGTTCTTGTTGCCGGGCTTCAATTGCGCCAGCACGTTAAACGGGTTGGGCTTCTCCTCACCTTCACCCTCCTCGGGCAACGGGTCGGAAAAGTCCGTAATTCTTTTCCTGCACTCTTCCGTGTCATGGTAACTGAACGGCGGCATCGCCAGAATCAGTTCATCTTCCACTACTTCCCACAAGTTGCAGGACTGTTCCTCTACTATCAACGGCTCCAGGTGCCGGGGCAACTCGGCTGCCTGCTCATCCGTCCACACCACCGCCAGGGTATTTTCACTGGCCAGATGCGCTGGCATTGCCTCCAGGCATCGCTGGCAGGTCACTACCACATCAGCCTTTACAGACACGTCAACAATATGCCTGTGCTCCTCGTCCCTGGAGAACGACAACTCGGCTAAAATCGCACCTTCGTCATCTGCCAGAAGAGGCCTGAAACGCTGTAAATCAAGCGGACTTAACACTCCGCCTACACCCAGGCCACGCACCGCTGCCTTGCGAACATCCAGCGTCGTCGGGAGGGGCTCAGTCAACATAGGCGCGCATCATAGGTGCGGTTTGCCTTTTTGTCAAAAAAATCTTTAGAATACAAACAGTTCAATACAATATTGCCACTCTGGTCTACCGCATGAACATCATTCTCGCTTCTACCTCTCCCTACCGGAAACGTCTGCTGGAACGACTGGGGGTTGCGTTTCATTGCCTGCCCCCCGATATCGACGAATCCCCCCTGCATGGGGAGCCTCCGCAAGCCATGGCAAGACGCCTGGCCCAGGCCAAGGCACAGGCGATTGCCGACATTCATCCCAACTCGCTGGTCATAGGAAGTGACCAGGTGGCTTCTCTCGACGGCGGCGTCATGGGCAAGCCCGGTAATCATGAGGCAGCTGCGGCCCAACTCAGGGCGAGTTCCGGTCGGGAAGTGAAGTTCTATACCGGCCTGGCGCTGGTCTGCAGCGAACGGCAACTGCAGCGAACACACGTAGAACTGTTCAGCGCGCACTTTCGCAGCCTGACTGAGCAACAGATAAATGACTACCTCCAGCGCGAGCAGCCCTTCGACTGCGCCGGAAGCTTCAAGGTAGAGGGCCTGGGTATCGCCCTGTTCACTGGATTACAGGGCAACGACCCCAGCAGCCTGGAGGGTATGCCCCTGATCGCGTTAGTCGCATTGCTGGAGGAAGCCGGCATACAGGTGCTGCGCCGCTAAACCAGTGCCCGTACAGAATTCAGCGCATTATTCTATGATATAAAATATATAATACATTCAGCTACTTACGTAATTTTCTTAATATATTTTCAAGGTCATTATCCAAGGGTGCCTCGAGCGACAACTGACCTGATTCCGGCAGCGAAAAATTGAGCATGGCCGCATGCAGAAACAGCCGCTTCAGGCCAATATCCCTGGCGAAAGCCTCACCGCGATCGTCGCTGTATTTAGCGTCTCCCAACAAGGGGAAGCCAGCGTGCCTGGCGTGCACCCTGATCTGGTGGGTCCGCCCTGTTATCGGCCTGGCCTCTATCAGGGTCGCCCCGCGCAGGCGCTCCACAATGCTGAATTCAGTCAACGCTCTCTTGCCCTCACGACTGACTCGAACCATACGTTCGCCTGACTGGAGAGTGTTTTTCTGTAGTGGCGCCTCGACCAGGCTCACGCTCCGGGGCCAACTACCCGCTACCAGGGCAAGATAGCGCTTATCAATGTGCTTCTCCCGCAGCTGTCGGTGCAATTCGCGCAACACCGGCGCCCGCCTGGCAATTAGTATCAGGCCTGACGTATCGCGGTCCAGGCGGTGCACCAACTCCAGATAGCGCTCATCAGGGCGCATCTGGCGCAAACTCTCAATCAAGCCAAAACTGAGGCCGCTGCCCCCATGAACGGCCAGCCCCGAGGGTTTGTCGATGACCAAAAGGTCCTTGTCTTCATAAACGATGCGTGCGGTAAGTTGCTCAAATATATGGCGTGGAATTTTGGCGGGATCCGATGGCGCGGGCTGGTGTAAGGGTGGTATACGCACAACATCACCGGCCACCAGACGATAAGCGGGCTTGGCGCGTCCCTTATTGACGCGGACCTCGCCCTTGCGCAGCGCACGATACAAACGAGTGCGTGGCACGCCCTTCAACTGCTTCATCAGGTAATTATCCAGGCGCTGGCCAGAATCGTCGGCCTCTACCGTGAGGTGCCGAACGCGCTTTTCGGGCTTCTTATCCTCAGTAGACGGCATCTGTACCACAACCCATGTAATTTTAATCCACTTGCTGTATAGTGATCGGCGTGATTGCACCCGCCCGCCTTGATGCCGGCCGGTGAAAATACTAACCCCTGGCGAATATTTGGGCCTGCCGACGAGACGCATGGTTCCGCCAGACAATCG
>CBDTVJ010000338.1:0-5126 GCA_965363655.1 uncultured Halieaceae bacterium
TCTATGTCGACGGCAATAAGAGGACTGCTATTTTTCTCATAGGTGACTTTGATAAATGTTTTCATACTAGGAAATGAATCGGAGATATTCATGCCAGTAGTTCCTGCCTTCATAGCTTTTTGAGGAGTAGAAATGTTAACTACTTCGACTCGAGAGCCTTTAAGAGCATTGTTTCCACCCCACCATTTTTGATTTCCGCCTTCTAGAAAAAGTCCATTTCCGGTAGAAGGTGTACTTTGATTCCAACTACTCAGGGGGCCTTTATAAAAACTCATTACGGCATCAATTGAGTCCGTTGTGGCGAGGGAGATAATTAAGATCTCTTGATACTCTGTTTTAGAGGCACTTGGTATCTCTACGATACTAAAGATAGATGCTCCACTATATGCTGGGGCTGGAACGAGCGAGGCATCAGGAACAATCTTCTCTGCTAAATTAATCGATCTGAGAGCTCGTTTCGGATCATTCGGCTGGCTTGCTACGGGAGCGAAGGGGGCAGCCTGTGCGTTAGGAAAAGAAATAAGGAGAGCAAGGCAGAGAAGCCCAAGGACTGCGATACGGTTAAGATGTAGAAACATATGTATCCTGAATATAGGAAGGATCAATACCCGCGATTTCTATCAATCTACTACAAGATCCAGACTATTGGCACTCCAGCACCGTGAATAAATACTCCCACTAACATAAGCCTTTTCAATAGTTCATACAATCTGATTGATAGAAAAACAGCCGAATCGCCATCCAGCTAATACTTTTATATTAGTTATCTATGCCCGTTATGGGTCACATTGCGACTACGACGATTAAAATCACCACTAGTGGCACACGTGCAGGCGACCGTCTCAGCCGCGACAAGCGGTAGCAATATTCCGAATGTTAAGGGTATAGTGGGCAAAAAAAGGGCGTTTGTTCGGCTTATACTCCAGACTAAAGGGGCATGGTATGTACATAATTCTACGTATTCTCATCGCTTCGCTAACTGCCACTGCTTTGGTATCGGCAGCGCAGGCATCAACAATCACTGCTGACCAAATGAGCTCCGGGAGCATTAGTGGAGGTTATTCTGGCGTCGTGATACAGACATTTACGCCCGGGGCAGACAATTTAGCTGGCGTCGATGTTTTTCTGCATGGCTCAGGAGCATTGCAAGCAGATGTTACAGCATCAATTTACTCAGACCTGGCCCTTACAGATCTTTTGGTGACCAAAACAGTTGATGATGTTCCACGAGGTAGCCTGGTTGAGTTTCGCTGGGATGGCTTTGAGGTAAATGTTGGCGACCTGTATTACCTTCATCTCATCAATGGTTGCTGCTTAACTTTTGGGGCAATTGTCCCTGGTAGTTACGGAGGCGGAGCAGTAATCGTTGGAGGTGGAAACCTTTTCGGTGGCGCAGTGGATCTGCTTTTCACGACATACACTGATACTGAATTTTCTCCCGTTCCACTGCCGGCGGCAGCATGGCTATTCCTGAGCGCACTAGGTGGTCTGGCAGTACTCAAACGCAAACAGCTAAAGGCGTAGCTACAACCAGCACTAACAAACCTGCTTCGGCGGGTTTTATTTTGTCTCAAAATAGGACAGCAGACATTTTCCTGAGGGGCCTTGAAATTGGTAGCTTCACCTCTCCTCGTAATCTAATATAGACATATAAATTATGGGTTTTATGAACATTGAAGGGATGGGAGCTAATGAACAATTCGGTTTGGATATAAACTGCTGCAGGTGTAGTCGTACATCAGAAACCAATTTTTATTAGGGTCAAAGTTCGATTTCTAATAGTGAAATCAACCACAAGAGGCATCTGCGATTGAGCGAAAAAATTATTTTTTGCATCGAGCAGTATTTTCTACTGATGTTACTTTTTGTATCTACCCTGGGATGGGGGAGATTGGCAACCACGAAGATGTTGACGGCAAGCGCAACGATCCCCAGGTTAAGTGAAGTTGTACTACAAGCAACTGCGGGGCTGGGGTTGGTCACACTATTTTGTATTTTAATAGCCTCTTATGGTGCTCTAACAGTGTTCCCACTGCTAGCTATTCTCGCTGCCGGCATAGTCCTGACTATACCCAGCTTGATTACAATTATGAGGAATTCAAATCCTAGCCTTGATAGCATGAAAATTAGCCATTTAGGCCTAATACCCTCGGTATTGGTATTTTTGGCCGCGGCGGCCGTTATATCGAACGCTCTTGTCAGACCATTGACATTGCCTCTGGGTTGGGACGAGGTCGCGTACCACTTGCCGACTGCACAAGCGTGGGCTGAGTCGGGGAGGCTGGTCGTCACCGATTGGCTTCGCTATACGCTTTTTCCGTTCAATATGGAGCTGCTCTATGCTGGGGCTCTCATCTTGGGGAACGATGTAACCGCACATCTGGTTCATGCGTTCACCGGTTTTCTGGCCATAGCGCTAACCTTTTCAGTTGCAAGAATATTTGTACCGGTGCCGCTAGCGGCATTGGCCTCTGTTTTCCTTTTCTATGCGATTAAGCAGCCTTTGCTAACGGCCGATATTGAGTTGGGATTAATGTTGTACATATTTGGTGCCTTCGCCACTCTTGGGTTCTGCTACCTTGAAAAGCGGAAGAGCCTCACTTTTTTAGCGGCCTTTTTTATTGGGCTGGCCTTAGGCACAAAGTACCAGGCAATGTTTTTTTTGCCTGCACTGGCCGTCGCCTTTTTGATGATCGAGCGAGACTGGAAAATGTTGGGCTTGGCAGCATTGGTTGTGATACTCACAGGGTCTTATTGGTATGCTCGAAATTTTTTCGTCTCGGGTGATCCCATCCACCCATTCGGTGGATCGGTCATGGGTTACTGGCTCTGGAATGCTGATGACATCCGGCGACAATTTTTGGACCTGCAAGGTGTCCGCAAACTCCCACCCTGGTACCTATTGCTGAGTGCCGGTAGCCCAATCTTCTGGAGGACATCTGCACTGGTACTGAAGGGCAGTATGGTGGCTACTTTTGTAGCCGTCTTTGTATGGTTTATTGTCTCAGGATACGACCGTTACCTTATGCCCATCTACCCAATGCTCGCGATTTTATCGAGTTATTTTCTATACAGGCTTTTCACAGTATTTAGTGGCCAGAAGATATTCACCAAATATTGGGAAAAGTTGGGGAGAAAAGCGCAATTGGCCTTCATTTTCGTGATTCTTCTTTCGATAACTTATGATTGGGGGAAATCAACCTATAAGGATATCAAGGAGCTTGTTCTGCCCGATTCATTTGAAAGGATAACTCTCCTCCAGGATACTTATCCTGGCTATGAATTATTAAGCGCGCTGGATATGCCCTTGTTCGGTACGCTTTATCAGTTAGGTTTTGAGGATGAAATATACTATCTTGGCACACCCATATTGGGTGACCACGTCGGGAAGGCGCGATATCGGGGTGTTCTTCTAAATGTTCGAAAGTCGGCAGATCTTTCTAGTCACTTACGGTCAATCGGGGCAAAATATTTAATGGTTAATCTTGTTCGTCACACAACATTCATTGATAAAGCAACTGCAGATCCCAGCTTTTACGAACACTTTGAAGTGTTAAGTACCACTCCCAGGGCGGTGCTCTACGAGGTTAAAGAGGTAGAAAATACATCTACTTCTAGGGTGATGAAGTTTACGAGTGATAAATTATGAATGACTGTATCCTGGTCGCTGGTTGGACCACAGTACAACTGGCTATATGATGACTTCATTCTCAGGTAGCAGAACTGCAGTTTTGATTCCGTGTCTAAATGAATCCAAATGAGTCCTTCCAGTACGACGCATCAAGACGGCGGATTCACTTTAAAAACAAAGTTCTTTGAAATAAAAAAATTGAAGACCATTGCCACCAAGGAGCCTATCGCCACTCCGATCACTGGGTACGCTCGACACAGACCCGAGTTCAGGATACAAAAGGCGTAGATTCCGTAATTCAAAGAAGCACCTATACCATTGGTTAAAATAAAACGCGACCATTGAAACAACAGGGCTCGCAGTGAAGCTGAATGATTTCCTGACGAGGAGTGATGGTCGCGAAAGGTGTAGACGCGGTGCAGAAACCAGGTTACGGTCGCCGCCGCAAGATAACTGAAAACCCGACTGATAAGCAGGCCACCATCAAACCAGGACACCAGCATCTGTAGCACCGAAGCATCGACCAAAAAACCAACAGAACCCACGACGCCGAAGCGAAGCAATTCGCCCGACAATTTCACCTTGCGCGCTCACCACGTCTGTAACCGAACTGTGGAACGGAAAGATAAAACAATCGCTTCGTCTCCCGGCGACCCAGTGCCACAGAGTCTGTGATCACGCCAGCTGCCAAACTGACAAAACCTAACAGTATCAGGCCGACCACTCCAGAAGCGGTGGGAAAACGCGGCACCAGGCCGGTTTCCAGATAGGTCAATACAAGCGGTATACCTAAGACTAACGCGACCAGCCAGCACCCTATGAAAAAAATACCGTAGAAAGGTAGTGGGCGTTCTTTTTCAAACAATCGCAACATTAGAAACAGAATCCTTAATCCGTCTCGATAAGTGTTCAATTTACTTGCCGAGCCCTCCGCTCGAGCGCCGTAGGGAGTTTCGACCTCATCAACGGGCATGTGAAGCTCGAGCGCATGAACTGTCAGCTCAGTTTCGGTTTCGAAACCCGTCGCCAAAGCGGGAAACGATTTCACAAATCGGTGACTGAAAACTCGATAACCGGTGAGAATATCGCTCATTTCACGCCGACCAAATAGTGTTCCCAACAGCCAGGTCAGCATCCGATTTCCCAAAACATGCCCTGAACGATAGGCTGACGCCTGTGTGTGTTGGCGCGAGCCTACAACCATGTCCAACCGCTTTTGTAGCAGGATGTCTACCATCCTGGGTGCGCTCGCTGCATCATAGGTGCCGTCACCGTCGACCAGTACGTATACGCCTGCGTCAATATCGGCAAACATTCTACGCACAACGTGCCCCTTCCCTTGGTAACGCTCGTAGCCGACATGGGCGCCCGCCGCACGGGCAACAGCAACGGTATCATCGCTACTATTGTTATCGTAGACATAAATCTCAGCCGTAGGCAGCGCCTTGCGAAAATCCGCAACAACGCCAGCAATGGCCTCAGACTCGTTAAAACA
>CBDTVJ010000339.1:0-5124 GCA_965363655.1 uncultured Halieaceae bacterium
CGATGAACGCTGTGTACCCCACCCCGACGGCCGGCCCAAAAAATCGGTTTACCTCAGTATCTATCGCGTTCTGTCACGTATTCCGGTCGCCGCCCTGGGCAATCTCTATTTGGTGACCAGCGACGGCCAGACCCTGCAGCTGGAAAGCAGCGACTATGCGGCGCCAGCACCGACGGGCTTGCACCTGTATCAGGAGTTCTGTCCTATAACCCCCATGGTCGTGAGCAAACTGGCACCGCCGGACTTCTGTCGTTTCATCACCGA
Source organism: uncultured Halieaceae bacterium (assembly GCA_965363655.1). Classification (GTDB taxonomy): domain Bacteria; phylum Pseudomonadota; class Gammaproteobacteria; order Pseudomonadales; family Halieaceae; genus Marimicrobium. The sequence continues at coordinate 265 of CBDTVJ010000339.1, forward strand.
CAGCTCCCAACCCATTCATGTACCGCGAATCGTCTTTTCAGAACTGGCCCTGGGTGAGTTGGCCAGCAACCCGCAAGACGGTGCCAGCGATGACCTGCCCTACCACAATATCCAGCACCTGCGTGATTGCCTGCTGGAAATCACTGACAGTGGCAAGGAGAGCAAACTGGTGATGAAGCAGGTCAATGAAGGCGTCCTATACCGCATGATCACAGGTGGCTTTTACGTTGGTGACCGGTACGATTTCGCTTACTACCGCTTTCCCTCCATCACAGAACTGGAAAGCGATTACCGGCGGTGGTGGCGTTCCGCCCAGAGCCTGCCGTTTACCTGGCGCTGATAGTCAGCCGCCGCAGCACGAGCCTAATGGATTCGATCAATGACGAGTGAGACGGTATTCTGGTTTGCACCCTTGGGCGTTGTGACAGGCCTGCTGTTCGCCGCATGGTTTTTTCGCGATATGTTGCGTCAGGATGCCGGTACGGAGCAGATGCAGCGCATTGGCAGCCATGTCTACCACGGCGCCATGACCTACCTGGCGCAGCAGTACCGCATCATGCTGCTGGTATTCGGCGCCCTGGCACTGCTGTTCGCCATACTCGCCTTCGGCTTTGACCTGCAGAACCGCTGGCTGCCCGCCACCTTCCTGAGCGGTGGCCTGTTTTCCGCCCTGGCGGGCTGGATAGGCATGCAGACGGCCACCCGAGCCTCGACCCGCACTGCCGCTGCCGCCCGCACGTCCCTGGCCGGCGCCCTGCGGGTCGCCTTTCGCAGCGGTGCGGTGATGGGACTGGTGGTTGTCTCCCTGGGATTGGGCATTGTAATAGCCTGGTTCCTGCTCCTCGACAGCCTGATGCCGGGTGCAGCCACAGACGGTAGTCGCATGGTCATGATCACGACCACCTTGCTGACCTTCAGCATGGGTGCGTCCCTGCAGGCGCTGTTCGCGCGGGTGGGAGGGGGTATTTTCACCAAGGCAGCTGATGTAGGTGCGGACCTGGTGGGCAAGGTAGAAAAGGGCATTCCCGAAGATGATCCGCGCAACCCGGCAGTCATTGCCGACAACGTCGGGGACAATGTCGGGGATGTCGCGGGCATGGGTGCAGACCTGTTTGAGTCCTATTGCGGCTCGCTATTGGCCGCCTGCGCGCTAGGAGCGGCGGCCTGGGTCCATGACCCGGTGGTGCAACTGAAGGTGGTACTGGCACCGCTGGCGCTGGCGGGCCTGGGCATCCTGCTATCGGTGACCGGTGTCTTTATGGTGCGCACCCGGGAGGGCGCCAGCCAGAAAGAGCTGCTGGCATCACTCTCCCGAAGTATTAATACCGTTGCCCTGCTGGTATTGGCAGGCAGCGCCGCACTGCTGCATTGGTTGGCTGTACCTTCCCCCTGGGGCCTGTGGGGCGCCGTTGCGGCGGGACTGGTAACCGGAATCGTGGTGGGCCGCGCGACCGAGTACTCCACCTCGCCGGGCTATTCCCCCACCCGGCAGGTTGCGCGGCAATCGGAAGAAGGTGCGGCGACCATCATCATCGCCGGTATGGGCCTGGGCATGAAATCCACCGCGATTCCAGTACTGGCCGTCGCCACCGGCACCCTGTTCGCCTTCCTGTTTGCCAGTGGTTTCGATCTCGCGCGCCTGGATCTGGGGCTGTACGGTGTCGCCATTGCCGCAGTAGGCATGCTGTCCACACTGGGTATCACCCTGGCCAGCGACGCCTACGGCCCCATCGCCGATAACGCCGGTGGCAACGCCGAGATGTGTGATCTCGGCCCGGAGGTGCGCGCACGTACAGACGCACTCGACTCGCTGGGCAACACCACAGCCGCTACCGGCAAGGGTTTCGCCATCAGTTCTGCGGCGCTCACCGCCCTGGCCCTGATCGCCTCCTATATCGAAGTAATACGTTTTGAAATGCTCAAGTCAGGCGAGACGCTACTAATGGCCGATACACCAGCCCAGGTTGACCTGGCCAGTGCCGGTCTCGCCGATTTCATGTTCCATTTCAATGTCACCCTGCTCAACCCAATCGTGTTGGCCGCCATGTTCATCGGCGCCATGGTTGCCTTTGTGTTCAGTGGCATGACCATGCAGGCCGTAGGCCGGGCTGCCGGAGCCATGGTGGAAGAAGTGCGGCGCCAGTTCGCCGAGGACCCGGGAATCCTGCTGGGAACTTCCGAGCCGGATTACGCGCGCTGTGTAGAAATCTCCACCATCAGCGCCCAGCGTGAGATGGTCATGCCGGCAATACTGGCGGTATCGGCACCCATCCTGGTGGGCCTGGTACTGGGGGTCGCGGGCGTCATTGGCTTACTCACCGGGGGGCTGGCCACCGGCTTCGTGCTGGCGGTATTCCTGTCCAATGCCGGCGGTGCATTCGACAATGCCAAGAAATATATCGAAGAGGGGCATCACGGCGGCAAGAACTCCCTGGCTCACCACGCCGCGGTAATTGGGGATACTGTGGGGGACCCCCTCAAGGACACCGCCGGACCCAGCCTCAATATCCTGGTGAAGTTGATGAGTATTGTCGCCATCGTCACGGCGGGGATCACGGTTTCCTACAGTTTGCTGTAGCGTCGTACTGGCACACCCGACGCAATTTCGCTTCAGGCTGCAGTCCTGCGGCGGCCACCTTTTGTGGGCGCCGCTTTTTTCCGGGCCGGGGCACGCCGACCCGCGCGTGTCCTGGTAACGTCCTTTACGAAGCGCAACAACGAGGACTGCCATTGCGCGATGTCACCGGGATGACAGACCACCAGCTCACGCACATCAGGCAGCCTCTCGGCCAGCTCAGTCGCCGTAGAAACGGGGTGCGCTGTATCATCCTCCCAGGCCAGGATGAGCGTCGGCACCTGCAACTGCTCAAGGTCATCCCTGTCCGCCATATCAGAGCGGGCGGCACCACCCAGCGCCGCCTGGACATGCAGGGGATTGGCCCGGGCCAGCCCCTTCATGGTGTGCATGGCCAACTGGTTGCGACCGTCCTCGCGCATCGGTATGGGCAGCAGGTCCAGCAGGCGGTAAGGTGCCGCGCCGAACAGCCCCGATACCCATGCCATACGCCTATAGATCATAGACTGCCGCGGTCTTGTTTCCCAGGCGGTGGGCGGCAGGACTAACACCAACCCGGCGACCTGCTCCGGCTGCTGCAGCGCTGCTTCCAGCGCGGTAGCCGCACCCATCGATATCCCGCCCAGCAAGAAGCGGTTGCTACCACCGGCGGCGGCAGCGGAATCGGCGATCGCCAGCATATCCGCCGCCATTTTTTCCCAGCGATAATCTTCCGCGTCATAGCTACCGTCAGAGTTGCCGTGACCGCGCGCATCGTAACGCACTACTTCAGTGAACCGCTCAACATCTTCCCAGTGCCACAAAGCGGCCTGGTCCTCGACTCGCATACTCCCCATCAGGCTGTGCCCCCAGACAAAGGGCATTCCCTTACCCCGCCGGCGCACAGCGAGCTCGACTTCTCCAAAACGCTGCAGGTAGCTGTGGTTTTTCATTGATTTGCCTCCAGGGCCTGCACATTCTGGCCAAGCCGCTCTTTCACTTCATCCGACATCTGTTTCATCCCATCCATAGCCACCAGCAGGAAGTCCGCCAGCCGGTCGATATCCGGCACCGCCTTCTTGCAACCCATGATGGAAAAGTTAAGGTTTCCGGCATAGCTCCACACGGTGATATTCAGGCCGCAACCTTCCACCAGCGGGCCCATGGAATAGATATCCTCCATGGTGCCGTAATTACCGGAGAGCCGCTCGCCTGGTCCCTGCACGTTGGAGATAATGACGTTGGTCATTGGCCTGTAGTCGGGCCGATCTGCCTTACGCTTGCGCTGCTTCTGGTATGTTTTCCAGCGTGAGAAAACCGGCGGCAGGAATTGCATCAAGCGCACAAAGGTGTCCTTGCCCATCAGGTCCAGTTCCCGCTTGCCCAGTTGCGTGGAGCGTTGAATAGCGTAGAAACGCTCCAGGGGGTCGGGAACATTGGTCCACAGGCAGGTGGGCAGGTAGGTGGTGCGGTTGCCCGATTCGCGCTGGGCACCGGACTCATCGGCCGACACCGGGATAGCGGTGCACAGCGGTTCCCCGGGCAAGTCATTGTGAAACAACAGGTATTCGCGAATCACTGTGGCGGACAGCGCCAGGATCACATCATTCAGGGTGCCCTGCAGGGCGTGAGCCACAGCTTTGGCATCCTGCAGGGGAATCTGCCGCGTGGTGAAACTGCGCCGGGCGGACAGTGCGTGATTGAGACGAGTACGCGGTGGCGGGTGAGCCAGTCTATCGACGGTCGGGGAGCCCACCTCCCGGTGAAAGGTAAGCAGGCGCCCCGTGGCGCCCCACATGAGAGCCAAAAATTCCGGCAGCTGTCGGATATCCTTCGTTACATGGTCCTTCAGGGCATCCCATACCAGGCGGCGGGCGCTGGGCAAGGGCTGCGGCTGCCACGGTGTGTGGGGACTGATGGAACATTGCAGGTCAGCCTGCTGCTCAAATATGCGACTGAGATAGCGCACTGTCGCCGCACCGTCCGCCAGGCAATGGTGGATCTTGTGGACGATCGCCACCCTGCCATGTGCCAGTCCCGTCAACAGCCACAGCTCCCACATCGGCCGGTACCTGTCCAGGCGGTGACACATTATCTGGGCGATCATGCTGTGCAGTTCGTGCATGCCTCCCGGAGCGGGCAGTGCCGCCCGGTAGATATGCGAATCCAGGTCGAAATCGGGGTCGTCCACCATCACCGGGTGATGCAGGTTAAAGGGTATCGGCAGTACCCGTTGGCGCAACATCGGAACCACATCCAGCGCAGCCCCCAGTCGCTCCCGCAGTACACCGTAGTCCGCCAGGCTG
>CBDTVJ010000340.1:0-5096 GCA_965363655.1 uncultured Halieaceae bacterium
GGAGAAGATTGAACCGGAGTATCTTTGGGGTATCGCCTCAGTCGTGTTTGCCATCAGTATAGGTTACTGGCTGGTGGTCAGGTTACCGCGTTTTGATCTTGAACTGGGTTCCGGGAAGCGTGACAGAAAGGGGGTGAATCGTCAGAATGAAAATGCAGAGTCAGGCGTTGCGCAGACAGCTGTAACCAAACAGGAGTAATGAAAAATGAAACACCTGCTAGAAAAACACTGGCATCATCTACCTCAGGATGAAGTGCTGGACCTGCTCGATACCGATTCAAACAAAGGGCTGGATCGGTTCGAGGTGGAGGATCGTCAGCAAAACTTCGGCCCCAATGCGCTGACCGAGCGTAAAGGTCAGGGGCCGTTACTGCGATTCCTGTTGCAGTTCAACCAGGCATTGGTCTACATTCTGATTGTTGCGGTTATTATCAAACTATTCCTGGGTGCTTATGTTGATGCTGGCGTGATTCTTGGTGTGGTTCTGCTCAATTCAATCATCGGTTTTGTGCAGGAGGGCAAGGCATTGAGCGCATTGCAAGCCCTGTCCCGTGCGCTGACCACCGAGACCACAGTACGGCGCGCCGGGCAGAAACAACGCATTGATGCCAGGGAGCTGGTGCCGGGCGATATCGTCCTGCTCGCCTCGGGAGACAAGGTGCCGGCAGATTTGCGCCTGATAAACAGCCGCAGTCTGCAGATTGACGAATCGGCACTGACTGGCGAATCGCTGCCGGTGGAAAAAAGCGCTGGTGAAATGGGGCATGATACCATCCTGGCTGAACGGGCCAATATGGCTTATTCGTCTACGCTGGTGACCTATGGCACTGGTGTTGGTGTGATTACTGATACCGGCGACAATACCGAGATTGGCCGTATCTCTGAACTCATCGCCAGTGCCGAGGTGCTGGCCACACCGCTGACCCGCAAGATCGCCCGTTTCAGTCACCTGTTGCTGTACGCCATTCTGGGTCTGGCGGCGATGACTTTCCTGGTGGGTCTGTACCATGGTGACAGCTGGATCGACCTGTTCATGGCGGCGGTGGCCCTGTCGGTAGCAATGATTCCAGAAGGGCTGCCCGCAGTGTTGACTATAACACTGGCCATCGGTGTGGCACGGATGGCGAAACGCCATGCCATCATCCGTAACCTGCCGGCGGTGGAGACCCTTGGCAGTACCACCGTCATCTGCTCAGACAAAACCGGCACTCTGACCCGCAATGAGATGACCGTGCAACGGTTGTGGGCGGGTAATGAAAACTTTGAGGTGAGTGGTATCGGTTATGCGCCGAAAGGTGAGATACAGCAGGCTAGTCATGCTGTTGATGGCAGCAAAAATTCAGCACTGTCCGAACTACTGCGCGCTGGCTTGTTGTGCAATGATTCAATGCTGAAACAGGGTGACCACGGTTGGAAGATTGAGGGCGATCCCACCGAAGGCGCACTGCTGGTGTCGGCACACAAGGCAGCGATTGATGTACAACAAGCGCTGGCTGATTATCCGCGTCTGGATGCCATTCCCTTTGAATCCCAGCACCAGTATATGGCAACTTTGCATGGCGGTGCCGTCGCCGATTCCAGGCCGGTGGTCTACCTGAAAGGTTCGGTCGAGAGTCTGCTGGAGCGTTGTAGCGGCTTGCTTGGCGCTGATGGCAAAAGCCAGCTGCTGGATAAAGATAGCGTGCATGCTCAGGTAGAGAAAATGGCCAGTCAGGGTCAGCGGGTGTTGGCATTCGCACGCCTGTCGGTGTCGCCGGAGATTACTGCTATCGATCATGACAATGTAACGCAGGGGCTGGTCTTTCTTGGGTTACAGGGCATGATTGATCCGCCACGGGAACAGGCGATACAGGCAGTGCGCGCATGTCAGGCCGCCGGTATCAAGGTCAAGATGATTACCGGCGACCACGCCATAACCGCCGCCGCTATTGCTGCTCAAATTGGGCTGGACGATACCCTGAGCGAAGGTGAAATACCGAAAGTACTAACTGGACGCGAACTGGAAGTGATGTCCGATGCCGAGCTGATTCAGGCGGCCACCGGCACTGCCGTATTTGCACGGGTTACACCTGAACAAAAACTGCGCCTGGTAGAAGCCTTGCAGGCGCATGGTCAGGTGGTTGCCATGACAGGTGATGGGGTCAACGATGCACCGGCATTACGCCGCGCCGATATCGGTGTGGCCATGGGAATTACCGGAACCGAAGTATCAAAAGAGGCAGCCGATATGGTGCTGGTTGATGACAACTTCGCCACCATCGAAGCGGCAGTGGAAGAAGGCCGTGGTGTGTTTGATAACCTGATCAAATTCCTTAGCTGGATACTGCCGACTAATGCCGGCCAGGGGCTGGTGATCATCGCTGCAGTGATGACGTCCCAGCCGCTGCCGGTATTACCGGTGCAGGCACTATGGATCAATATGACTACCGCTGTTTTACTCGGCCTTGCGCTGGCTTTTGAACCGCGTGAACCGGGTATTATGTCCCGTTCCCCTCGCACGCCGGGCACCGCCATCCTCACTGGCGAGCTGATCTTCCGTATCATTCTGGTCGGATTGTTATTATTGGCAGGCAGTTTCGGTCTGTTCGAGTGGGCCTTGTATCAAGGCGCCAGTGAAGCCCAGGCCCGTACTATTGCGGTGAATGTGTTTGCGGTGGGGCAGTCCTTCTACCTGCTCAACTGCCGCTCACTGAGATTTTCCATGTTTCAGTTGGGGCTGTTTAGTAACCTATGGATCTGGGGTGGTATTGCCGCTATGGCTGCGGCGCAACTGCTGTTCACCTACTCTCCGCTGATGAATCAGCTGTTTCACACCGCACCGATTAGTTTGATGGACTGGTTGCCTATTCTGGCGGTTGGTTTGATCATCTATCTAATTATCAGTGCGGAAAAAACATTCCGGCGAAGCCGGGAAATTAGAGGCGTGACCGATCAAAAATTAAGGGTAACTGAATTATGATACCTATTTTTAACGATGTTTTTACCGAAATAGCGGTGCTGCTGTTGATGGCTGCCGTCATTGGTGCTATTGCTGTGCGGCTAAAACAACCGCTGATCGTTGCCTTTATCGTGGTCGGCATGCTAGTGGGACCGTCGGTTCTTGGCTGGGTGTCGGCAGATGATCAGGTTGACTTGTTGGCGAAGCTGGGTATTGCGCTGTTGTTATTCGTGGTGGGGCTGAAACTGGATCTACACATTATCCGCACCATGGGGCTGGTGTCGCTGGCCACGGGCATGGGTCAGGTCATCTTTACCTCGGTAGTCGGTTACTTTATCGCCCTTGCCTTAGGCATGAGCTCAGTGACTGCCCTTTATGTGGCGGTGGCATTGACCTTTTCCAGCACCATTATCATTGTCAAACTGCTGTCCGACAAACGCGAAGTGGATGCGTTGCACGGACGTATCGCCATTGGTTTTCTCATTGTTCAGGATATCGCCGTGGTGCTGGTGATGATTGGCCTGACCGCGCTGGGCGAGGCTGGTGATGTCGCCAGTCTTGGGCGGGAGGCGGTTGAGGTATTGCTCAAAGGTGGTCTGTTCATTATCGCCATCGGCTTGTTGATGCGTTTTGTGTTGACATCGTTGTTGCATCAGCTGGCTCGCTCGCCGGAATTGTTGGTACTGTTCGCTATCGCCTGGGCAGTGGCACTGGGCGCGCTGGGTGCGCATCTGGGCTTTAGCAAAGAGGTGGGAGCCTTTCTTGCTGGGGTGTCGCTGGCTTCTACGCCTTACCGGGAGGTTATCGGCTCACGCCTGGTGAGTCTGCGGGATTTTTTGTTGCTCTTTTTCTTTATCGATCTGGGTGCCGGATTGGAGTTGACAACGCTGGGCGCACAGCTGGTACCTGCCTTCATTCTTTCGTTATTTGTACTCATTGGTAATCCGTTAATCGTGATGAGTATTCTGGGGTTCATGGGTTACCGCAAGCGCACCGGGTTTCTGGCCGGTCTGACGGTCGCGCAGATCAGTGAGTTTTCCCTTATCCTGGGGGCTTTAGGCTTGAGTCTGGGTCATATTGATGCTGATACCATGGGCCTTATTACACTGGTGGGATTGATTACCATTAGTGCTTCTACTTATTTGATTCTGTACTCCCATCCGCTCTATGAGAAAGTGTCCCCCTGGTTGGGTATGTTTGAGCGTAAACGGGCGTACCGAGAAGAGAGCGTGGATCTGGCTACAGGAGAAAACGGTGTTGATATCATCCTGTTCGGCCTGGGGCGATTCGGCTCTCGCATTGCCAGTGAGCTGCGCCAACGAGGCCATCGAGTGCTCGGCGTGGATTTTGATCCCGATCTGGTGTCTCAGCAGGAGGGGAACGGTTATGCCGTGCGTTACGGTGATGCTGAAGATCCGGAGTTTCTTGCCAGTTTGCCGCTAACGCAGGTATCCTGGGTGTTGTGCAGTGTACGCGAGATGCCGGTTAATCTCACTCTGTTGCATAGCATGCGCAATTATAGCTACAAAGGTTGCGTGGCGGTAACGGCTCACACCATCGCTGATGCTAAGCAACTACGGCAGGCTGGTGCTAATCAGGTGCTAATGCCTTATGCGGATGCTGCCGTAGAAGCGGTTGATAAGCTGTTTGCTACGGATGTTGAAAAAAATGAAAGTCTGGCTTAGGGCGAGATGCTCGTGATGGTACCCAAGTAGCTATGTATGAAGGCTTAATCCACCAATAACAGCCTGCTTGCAAATGGTGGTTATCGTTTTAACTTGATGCGAAGTCAACTTGCTGCACTGTTTGCCGCGCCGCTACTTGCGACGCTGGTGTACTGGTTGACTATATCGCAGGGAACACTCATTGCGGGTGCATTGGCGATTATCGCGTTTGCTGCGGTGTTGTGGATTACAGAGGCGCTGCCACTACCTGTTACTGCACTGTTGATTCCCGTGGGAATGGCCGCCGTGGGCGTGTTTGAAGCCAAACATGCATACAACTCCTTTGGCAATTCTGTGTTATTTCTGGTGCTGGGTGGCTACGCACTGGCGGTGGCGGTCGAGCGGCATTGTCAACTTATTTTAGGAAACCGCAAATAATTTCCTGCAAACCATGCGCCATCCAACGTTCAGCATACATTGGACGCAACTTGGCT
>CBDTVJ010000341.1:0-5093 GCA_965363655.1 uncultured Halieaceae bacterium
TAATCATCGGATGACCGGTCCCGGTCACATTGGTGCCCAGCATCAGTTCTTCGTGCAACTTCTCGCCCGGACGAAGCCCAATAAATTCGATATCAATGTGCTCACCCGCGTGGGAATCGTGGCTCATGTCGTAACCGCTGAGCCGAATCATGCGCTGGGCAAGATCCACAATCTGCACCGGCTCCCCCATATCCAAAACAAACACATCACCGCCAGTGCCCATAGCGCCGGCTTGCAACACCAGTTGTGCGGCTTCCGCGATGCTCATGAAATAGCGGGAGACCTCGGGGTGGGTCACCGTTACCGGGCCGCCTTCTTCAATCTGCTGCCTGAACAGTGGCACCACAGAACCGGAGGAGCCCAGTACGTTACCAAATCGCACCATGCAAAAACGGGTACCGGTATCCCGCTGGGCCAGGCCCTGAAGAATCATCTCGGCAAACCGCTTGGACGCTCCCATGATATTGGTGGGCCGCACCGCTTTATCCGTGGACACCAGCACGAAAGTTTCTACGCCCGCTTTGCGCGCCGCCTCCGCAGCATACCAGGTACCAAAGACGTTATTGGCAACACCCTCGGCGATGTTGTATTCCACCAGAGGCACGTGTTTGTATGCCGCGGCATGGTAGACCGTGCGCACTTCAAAAGTTCGGAAGATGCTTTCAAGTCGATTCTGGTCCTGCACCGACCCCAGCAGTGCCACTAGTTCCAGCTCGAGGCCCAGGGTCTCCATGATATCGCGCAATTCACGCTCTATCGTGTACAGGGCATATTCAGAATTATCCAGCAGTACCAGTTCTCGCGGCCCCGATTGTATTATTTGCCGGCACAGTTCGGAACCGATGGAACCACCGGCACCGGTCACCATAACAACCTTATCGGTAATACACCGCTCGACCAATTCAGGATGAGGCGGCACCGGCTCCCTGCCCAGCAGGTCGTCCAAATCAACATCCCGGATCTGGTTAACACTGGCTTCTCCGGCCAACAATTCGTCTATCGTGGGTATTGTGCGCACGTGAACCGGCAGGCCCACCAGGGAGTTGATAATCTCCTTGCGGCGCTCCGGTGAAGCAGAGGGGACGGCCAGCAGTACCTGGGTAATGTCATGCTTACCTATCAACTGCTCCAGATCTTCCGGCCGGGCTACCCTGAGCCCATTGATAATCGAGCGCTGTAGGCGATTATCGTCATCGACAAAGACCACGGGGTGATATTGGTCTCCATGATGCAAGGCGTGCAACAACTGCCGGCCAGATTGGCCCGCACCATAAATAATCACGTTCTCTGCCATGGAACGCAATTTTGCCTGGTAATAGGCACGCACTACCAGCCGCGTACCGCCGATGCCCAGCAACAGGATGCCCCAAAACATAAAGGGGGTGGCGCGGGGTACATCTGCGCGGGTAAAAAAGATCGTAGCGCCCAGAATCAGCGTGGAGTAACTCACCGCCGAAAATATCGCCCAGATGGCCTGCTGTCCCATGAAGCGAATGACAGCACGGTATAAACCCAGGCGCAGGAAAACAACAGCGCTGGCCAGGATGGTAAACGCGCCGCAAGCGTACTCGAGGGCACCCAGCTCGAACTCAAGATGCCCCCAACGCAGAGCCACCGCCGCCCACATCGCAATTGCGACATAGACCATATCCAGGAAGAGCAAGCAGGCTTGTTTGATGTTACGTGGTAGTTCTACTACTTTTTCAAGGGCCTCACGGCAACCATCAATAAAGCCCACAACACAACGCGATAAAAAACTGTCTCGACGATTCAGCAAATCCCCTCCCACTCCTGAGGTCGTGACAGGCGCATCGTGTGATAGATCAGGCACGCCCAAGAACTGTGAATTTTACGCCAATCGACCCGATTTCGCCATGACCAGAAGCAGGGGAAGGTATGCCAAAATTACCATAAATAGGGCATGCCCCGGCCAGGACTGCACCGCCCAGGCCAAGGGATAAAGCCAGAACAAATTAACGGCGACCAAAACGAGATCAACCTTCAGATGCGACCCCCAATGCCTGCTCAGGCGCTGGTAAGCATGCAAACGGTGCGGCCTGGTAAATGGCTGGCCCGTCCCCATTCGCCATAGTAGAGTGCAACTGGTATCGGTGATAAAAACGGCCAGTAATACCAGCCAACACCAGGCATTGAGCTGTCCCTGGACAGTACCAAGCAATGCCAGTGCAGCCAGTAAAAACCCCGTAGAAACACTCCCTGCATCGCCCATGAAGAGCCTGGCCGGAGGCCAGTTCCACAGCAGGAACCCCAGGTGGCTGGCCGCCAGCAGCAGACAGAACAGCGCGTAATTACTGCCGTCCCCAACGCCTCCGGATAATAGCGCCGCCCCGACACAGGCCAGCACTGCCTGGATGGCCGCTATACCATCGATACCATCCATGAAGTTATAAAGGTTCAGGCACCACAACATGGCCAATGTCGCCAAGGCGACTGCTAAACCGCCATACAAGAGACCGCTCCCCCATACTGGATGCAACAATACAAGCGCTACCAGCAGGCAGAGCAGGCCATACAGCGCGAAGCGCACGCGCACAGATAATCCGCGTAAATCATCGATAATGCCCAGTAGCCCCAGCAAGGCAGCTGCCAGCGCCAGCAGCACAAGGGAGAAATCCCAGGGCCCATATAACCAGCCGGCGGCCAGCAAACCGAGCACAAAAGCGGTGATCAGCGCAGCGCCGCCGCCATGGGGAGTGGGCAGTGTGTGTGAACTTCTTGAATTCGGTGTGTCGAAAAACTGCCAGCGCCTCGCCAGCTGCAGATACAATCCGCACAGCAGGGCTGACAATACGACCGTGGCAATGACAATCGTCACGAACCGGGCTTTCCTGTACTCGCCAATTTACTCGCCAATCCACCCACCAGGGCATCGACCACATCCTCCAGAGCGACCCGGGGCTGCCAGCCCGTAGCGACCTGTACGGCTGCGCAACTGTAAAGTTCAGTACCGAAGAGTTTGTCAAAGGTACGCTCGGTGGTGGCACCGGCCAGCTGATCCTGCAACCAGGCACCGCTCCGCCAAGCCCAGAGAGGCATCCAGCCTACGCCCCTCCTTTGACCATTAGCCTCGCGCAACAAGTCATAGATGGCCCTGGTGCTGTAGGCCGGCTCGCCACAGGCAATCCAGGTATGCACCCCTGAAGGCGGATTTAGCGCCAGGTGACAGATCAGGTCGACCAGGTCCTGCAACGCTATCATTGAGCGCTGGCCCATTGCCGGCGGCCTCGGCAACCCGCTGCGCACCGCAGCAGCCAGTCGCTGCAGGTTACCCTTGGTATTGATCCCGTAAACCAGGGCGGGACGCAAAATAGCGACGGACATTTCACTGTCGCGAAATTCCTCCCGCAAGGCGCATTCCGCACGCCACTTGGACAGCCCGTAAGCGTCCACTGGCAGACAGCAGTCATCTTCCAGGCGGGCATTTGCCGAAGAAGAAGCCCCCATCGCTTTAACACTGCTGAGGAAAATAAAACAACCGACACCCGCGATTCGGGCCAGGCGAGCCAGACGCAGGGTCGCCTCATAATTCAACTTTTCGTATGCGGAATCCGCAGCCTGCTGGTGTGCAATACCCGCCAGGTGAATTACCACATCGACGCCGCTAAGTAACTCCGCGTCCGGGTCCTCTGCTGCAAGGTCTACTGCCAGTGTAGGTGCACCATCCTCCAGCAATGCCCCGCTCTTACTCAGTGCGACAAGGGTATCGCTACGGGCTGACAGCTGCCGGCAAAGTTGGCGGCCAATAAAACCGGTTGCACCACTGACAAGACATTTCACGATACCAGATCACTGTTACAAAAAAAGGGGGCGAAAGCCCCCTCATGATACGGATGCCGCAGGCTTATTCCAGTGTTATTACTTTGAGGTTTGTATCGAGCGTTGATTGCCCGATACCTTTCACTTCCATCAATTCATCCGCAGAGGAGAAAGGGCCGTACGCTTCACGATAGCGCACAATTTCATGCGCCCGCGATTCCCCAACACCTTTGAGGGCTGCCGCCATGGTCAGCGCGTCAGCAGTATTAATATTTACCGTTGTCACCGGGGCTGGTGCTGCGGCATCTTGTGCGCTGGCCATTGGACTGCCGGCGATCGCACTACCCGCCAGCACCAGGATCAGTGCCATTGTTGCTATAGCACCACGATATTTATCTAAAAAGAATTGCCCGGACGTCAATGCGAGCCCGGTACCAGATTGTGTAAACAGTGAATAGATCATAATGTCATCTCCATATAATTGAACTGCATCCTTGCAGGCATCCGTACCGACAAAAATTCTAGCAGTTATGGAGAAGACCGGGGGCACCACGCCCGCATTTGATGTTACGGAGTAAGGCCCAGCTCCGCGTGAATGCGCTGCAGGGCTACCAGCGGGTCGACCGCGCCGGTGATGGACCTACCGATGACAAGATAATTGGAGCCCATGGCAATTGCATCGGAGGGTGTAACAACACGTCGTTGGTCACCGGCATCATCACCGGCCATGCGAATTCCCGGTGTCACCAGGCAAAACCCATCGCCGCGCTCCCGGCGCAAGCCCTTCGCTTCCAGCGCAGAACAAACCACCCCGTCCAGGCCGCTGCTGGCCGCAAGAGCAGCAAGACGCAGCACCCGCTCATGGGGCGACTCGGCATAACCCAGTTCGGCGAGGTCCTGGTCTGACATGCTGGTGAGCACGGTTACGCCAATCAATAGTGGCCTGTGGGAACGCCCCTGCAAGGCCTCCCCCGCCGCTTCCATCATTCTGCGCCCACCAGCAACGTGCACATTAACCATCCACACACCGAGTTCCGCTGCGGCGCGCACGGCCCCGGCAACGGTATTGGGGATATCGTGAAACTTCAGGTCCAGGAAAACCTCGAAACCCATCTGCTGCAGCTTTTCCACCAGTGCAGGGCCCGCGCGGGTGAACAGTTCCTTGCCAACTTTCAGCCGGCACAACTGCGGCGGCAGCCGCTCTGCCAGCTGCAGGGCCTGGGCTGCTGCAGGGAAATCCAGTGCAACGACAACAGGTGTGGTCATGAAGCGTCTGCTGCGGAGCCTTCGCTACGCAGCTGACTGACTTCCGTACG
>CBDTVJ010000342.1:0-5090 GCA_965363655.1 uncultured Halieaceae bacterium
ACGTCCTGGCAGAGGGGGTCAAAGGGAAACCGCGCAGCGCGCAAAATGGCAGACACGTCACGTTTGTGGGCGCGGGCCTGCGCCAACAACGCCTTGGTAAACTGCATGGGCACCGACTCATTATACAGTGCCGAATTAAGCGCCAATCTGGACAAAATGCGACCTCCTTCAGCACAGGAGTAAAGCATAGCCCGCAAGCGCCATCAAGGAGATACCGGAGTGCCTACTAACGGAACAGCGCAAGGATTTGGTGATTACTGCCCGCTGGAGGGAAATTAACTTACCCTGCGGAATTGACAACGCTATAGCGCGTCATCACTATGTAGGAAAAATTCTGGCAGATAATAGTTACAGGCGGAATGACAGATATAAACCAGCTGAGCAAATGGAATAAGGACATTTCCCGGGCGATTGCCGCCCTGGGTACCGACAAATTCTTCCCTTCCCTTATCGAGGCGGTCAACGGCCAGGTAAAAATTGATTACCCGCAGATCTGGCTATATCACCGGGACCTGCCCCCGCGAGTGCTTTATCACCAAATACCCGACCAGGCGCTCGCCGCCCAGGTCGATCAGTATCTGGAGGGCCCCTACCGGGAAGACCCCTTCTACCAGACCTCCATGCACCAGCCCCGTGCCAAGATCTACCGGCTGTCGCGGGTCACTATGGGCAAGCTTAAGGAGTCTGATTACTACCGTGATTACTATTCCGACACCGGCACCTGCGACGAGGCAGTCTATCTGTCCAAATTGCAGGCGGGCAATGTTATCAACCTGAGCATGATGCGCCTGGCGGGGCACGGTGCCTTTACCGATGAAGAGTACGAAATGCTTTACCTGCTGGCGGAGCCAGTCTCCGAACTCATCAAGAGCCACACGGAACACAGCGACTTCGCCGCCAGCAACCTGATCCAGCCGGGTATAGATCACCAGATAGACCTGGCCTTTCGCACCTTCGGGGCCTCCCTGCTGTCCCCCCGCGAAAAGGATGTGCTGGAGCTGATGCTACGTGGTTACGGGACGGATATCTCCGCGGAGCGCCTGACCATTGCCATAGAAACGGTGCGCCGGCATCGCAAGAGTATCTATCGCAAGCTGGATGTGAGCTCCCAAACTGACTTGTTCTCGCTGTTTCTAAACGCCATGTCCTGCATCGGGGAAGCCGGCGGCAACGACCCGCTCAGCATCTACATGGCGCCTCCCTGAAAGCCCTGCAATACAAGGTGCCGCAAGGCGCCTGCATCCGCGCGCAAAGACAGCAGCAGCTTGCCCCAACTAGGGCATTGAGTGCAGCCGACTAACAACCGATAGTGCTGCATTACCGGCCAACGAACGGTGGATGCATGTCGCTTGAAGCCGATTGGTTCCTGCGGGCTCACCCCGAAATAACGACAATAGAAGCGCTGCTCCCCGACTGTAACGGGGTAATGCGGGGTAAGTGGGTGCCCCGTCATAAACTGGGAAAAATCTTCGACGGCGAGTTAAAACTCCCTAAAACGGCGCTCAGCCTCGACATCTGGGGTCGCGACGTAGAGGAATTGGTGTTCGCCACTGGCGATGCCGACGGTATCTGCCGGCCGGTGGAAGGCTCGCTGTTGCCCACCCCCTGGGCCGCTGGCGGCCAACATGGCCAGGTCATGCTTTCCATGTTTGACGCCGATGGCACGCCCTACCCTGGCGACCCCCGCCACGTGCTCAAGCAGGTACTGGCCCGTTACCAGGAGGCGGGCTGGCGACCGGTGGTGGCTGCCGAGCTTGAATTCAGCCTGGTCCGCTGGGACCAGTCGATCCCCATGCACACCTGTCCCTCTCCCGTCGGTGGCTCACCGGTCGGGGGTAACACCTACGGCCTGGATGTCCTGAACCACCACCAGGAGATGATGGAGGACCTGCGGCTGGCCTGTGAAGTGCAGGACCTGCCCTTCGATGGCGTAGTCAAGGAATCTGCCCCCTCCCAGTACGAGATCAACATGCAGCACGTGGACAACCCGGTGCTGGCGGCCAAACAAATCATGATGATGAAACGCCTGATCAAGGGCGTGGCAGCCAAACACGACCTGATTGCCAGCTTCATGCCCAAGCCCTTTGAAGACGAGGCGGGCAACGGCATGCATGTGCACTGCAGTGTAGTTGATGAAAACGGCATCAATATATTCGACGATGGCACCGAGAAAGGCTCGCCGCTGCTAAAGAACGCCATTGGCGGCTGCCTGCTGAACATGGCGGACTCAGTCGCCATCCTGGCCCCCAGCTACAATGCCTACCGCCGCTTCCAGAAGGGCTGTCATGCCCCCACATTCCCCAGTTGGGGCTACGAGAATCGCACTGTGGCCGTGCGCGTGCCCGCCGGCAGCCATGTTGCACGTCGGCTGGAACACCGGGTGGCGGGAGCGGACGCCAACCCCTATCTATTATTCGCGGTATTGCTGTCGGCCATGCTCGATGGCATCGAGCAGAACCTCTCCCCGGGAGACCCCATCACAGGTGACGGCTACAGCCAGGAGGAGGCGACACTGCCCGTCTACATGCCCGATGCCGTGAAACTGTTCAGCGAGTCGGATTTCATCCGCAATAGCCTGGGTGAGGAGTTACAACGTATCTTCACCCTGACCAAGCAGCAGGAAATCGAGGAATTCCGCAAACGCGTCACCCTGCTCGAGCACCAATCCTACCTGGAACAGCTATAGCCCGCCCTGCCGTGTTGGGTAAAAAACGTCCAATTCCTTACAATTTGTGGAACTAAATGCCGGATGCGCACTCTATCAGTGTCGCGTTATAATATGCCCACTAACTGTTAGAAGTGACTGATGCTTTTCCGGATACCCTTCAAACTACTCTGGCTCATACCCCTTGTTCTGGCGGCGGTGATTCAAATCACCGTCCCATCCGCGAGGGGGCAGCAGGAGCCCCAGCCCTCCTGTTCCTCTGCACTGGGGCAGGAAACAACCCGTGAAGTCAGGGAACTCGGTAGTCAGCTGGAAATCCTCAGCTGGAATATCCAGAAGGCCAGCAATGCCGGCTGGGCTGAAGACCTGGTCAGTTTCAGCGATGGTGTCGACCTGGCGTTCATCCAGGAGGCTTCGCTGCAGGCACTCATTCCGGACGTTATCCCGGCTGACCTGCACCCGGTTTTCGCCGCCGGCTACACTAGCGCCAGCCAGGAAACCGGGGTAATGACCCTCAGCGCCGGATCTCCCAGCTCCAACTGCCAGCTGACTTCCATAGAACCCTGGTTGCGCACTCCCAAGGCGACCAGCATCACCGAATACACGCTGCAGGACCGCGAAGACCGCCTGCTGGCCATTAATCTACACGCGGTGAACTTCGACCTGGGTATGGCCAGCTTCCGCGCCCAACTGCAGGCACTGGATGGCGTGCTGGCCAAGCACCTCGGGCCGGTCATCCTGGCAGGTGACCTGAACACCTGGAGTGAGTCACGGCAGGCTGCCGTTGACGACTTCTTACGCCTGCATGGCCTTGGCTCTATCAGCTTTGAGCCAGACCTGCGTACCACTGCCTTCGGCAGGGCCCTGGATCATATCTATCTACGGGGCATAAGTGCGCAACAAGCCCGGGTCATACCGGTGACCAGCTCCGACCACAACCCACTGCGCGTACGGCTCAACATACAGTAATGCATCGACTCCTCTTCTGCCTGGCGCTGTCCTTGCTGCTGGCACAGCCCGGCTTTGCGGCGGATGACGCCACCAGCACCAGGGAAATTAACTACCTGCTGGAATTTGTAGCCAGCAGTGGCTGTACCTTCATCCGTAACGGCGACGACCACGCCTCCCCGGCAGCAGCCGATCACCTGCGACTGAAATACAGCCGCGGTAAGCGTTACGTCAATTCGCCAGAGCAGTTTATTGATCGCCTCGCTACCGAAAGCTCCTGGAGTGGGGATCCGTATACCGTGAATTGCCAGGGCACCACCCAGGCCAGCGCCCAGTGGTTGTACCGCGCATTGGCTGATTACCGGCAGGCCGGTGCGCCAGGCAACGCGCCCGGCACCCCCTAGACAGGCGGCTCCCTCACGGTTGCCAGGCCAGCGACTTCCGGGCTGGATAATGGGCCGGGCGTAATAAGCGTGTCCTGCCTTTCCAATCGCCGCACCAGCACAAAGGCTCCCACCATGGCCAGCAGGCCGAACAAGATCGAACCTATTGCCTCTCCCGCCAGCACCCCACGCGGGCCGTACCATTGGGCGCCGAAATAGACTGCGGGAATAGTTCCCAGTATGGATCGGCCAAAATTGAAACAGGTGGCCCAGTGCGGATGACGCAGATTGTTAAAACTCGCATTGGCAATGAACAGGCTGCCGTTGAAGACAAAGGCACCAACGAGGAAATAACAGTAAAACAGAATCAGCTCCGCCGCCTCTTCGCTGGCGGAGAACACCGCTACGATGCTGTGTGCTGACAACCACAGGATCAACCAAACCAGAACGACATACACCACATTGAACACCAGGGCGCTCGACAAGGTAGCGCGAACACGGTGGTACAGGCCGGCGCCGGCATTTTGCCCGATGATAGGCCCGACCGCGCCGGACAGAGCGAATACAGCGGCGAAAGCGACCGGGGAGATTCTTCCCATGATGGCAGCTCCAGCCACCGCGCTGTCGCCAAATTCGGACATGGTGCGCAGCACAAAGCCGTTGCTGATGGGCGTGGCCAGGTTGGTCAGTACGGCCGGCCCGGCGATGGTCATTATAGGACGTATGTCGGCCAAAAACTCCCTTGGCGTCACGCGACACGGTAGCTTGTGCACCCGCGAGAGTGCATGCCAGGCGACCAGGAATACGATGCATCGCGCTACCACGGAGGCCAGGGCTGCACCCTCCAGGCCCCAGCCAAAAGTAAATATAAAGAGGGGATCCAGGACAGCGTTAAACAGGGCACCGACCAGGGTAGCCCACATGGAACGGCGCGCGTCGCCGATTGCGCGCACACCGGCGGCCATGCTCATACCCAGCACCAATATCGGCATATTAGGTAGCAGGATAGTGGCGTAGCTGAGCGCATACTCCAGCGTCGGTCCGGAGGCCCCCAGCACTTCCAGCAGTGGACGCAGATTGAACCAGGCCACGGC
>CBDTVJ010000343.1:0-5081 GCA_965363655.1 uncultured Halieaceae bacterium
GGCAACTTCGCCCCGTGACTCGGCCAGGGGCTTGCCCTGTTCCGCGGTCATTAATTGGGCCAGGTCTTCCTGGTTCTCCATAATCAACTGGAACCAGCGCTTCAGGACCGCTGAGCGTTCCTTGGCCACCACGTTGCGCCAGCTGCTGAACGCCCGGTCTGCGGCCTCAATCGCGCGGCGGGTTTCATCGGCGCCGGCGTTGGGTATTGCGATTACCTCTTCTTTAGTGGCCGGATTCAGCACGGCCATGGTGGCGCCGCTGTCGGCGTCTACCCATTTGCCGTCGATGTAGAGTTGTGATCGCAGTAGTGATGCATCGGTAAGTGTCAGCATAGTGCTAGTGTTCTCCAGAAAAAGTTACGGTGTATTTTATTTGCCGGCCAGGCGTGCAACAACGGGTGCAAAGGTTTCCACCATGTTGTTTTCACCATCGTCCAGTACGGCGATGTAGGAAATTCCATAGGCCTCGCGGCGGCGTTGTAATTCTTCACAGATGAAGTCAACGCTGCCAATGAGGCAGTGGGGGTGATTCAGTATATCATCTGCCGACATGCCCAGCGCTTCCCCGATGGCGGCGGCAGTGGGCTGCTGGTGATCGGTAACAATGGTGTTGTAGGCGCCTATTTCAAGTTCAATATCCTTAAAACGGTCTCCGGCACCGGACTTGATCCAGTTGACCTTTTTGGCGGTCGCCTCAGCGAGGCCAGAGGCCATGCCGTCGGGGCCGAGCATGCCCGCCCGATTGTTGAAGTTAAGGCTGACGATATCGGCTTCCTGGCCGGCGAATTGCAGGATTTTCTTGCTGCCGCCACCTATCATCAAAGGCGGGTGGGGTGTTTGCGCGGGCTTGGGTGTCCCGGAAAATCCGGACCAGCGGATGAAGTCGCCGTTGATATCCAGTGGCTCTCCCGACATGAAATCCTTGTAGGCGTGGACGAACTCAGCGAAGCGCTCATAGCGCTGGGGAAATTCGTCAAATGGCAGGTTGACTGCCTCATACTCGTTTTTAATCCAGCCCGCCCCGAGACCAAACTCCAGGCGTCCCTCGGACAGGTAGTCCATGGTGGCCGCTTCCTTGGCCAGTATGATTGGATGACGGTAGTCGTTGCAGAATACCCGGCACCCTACGCGCAGTGTGCTGGTTTGCTCCAGGGCCATAGCGATCGCCGGCACTGCCGCCAGCATTTGCGGCGGATGAAAAGTGCTGTCCAGGGCCGGGCCGGCGCTGAGGAAATGGTCGGCGAGAAAGAAGGTGGAGTATCCCAGGTCTTCTGTTTTCGCGATCAGCTTGCGCCAGTTGGCGGGGGAGTCGGTATTAAAGCTTTGCAGTGAAAACCGGAAAGGCTTGTGGTCGCTCATGACGTGTTCTCTTGGCGGCACCTTGCAAATGGATCTTTGCAGAGCGCCACTGTTCTATTGATGGTCAGGTAGTTTTCTGATGGCGACGGGTATGGTGCTCTGTCGCGGCATGCCGGAATACTTCTCGGCATTCTCCAGGTTGTTGATCAGGCGATTGGTGTTACTGCCAATCTCCCGGATTTTTTCGTCCGATTTTGCTTTGGGGTCGGGCGAGCCACCCCAGCAGTGGGACATGGATACCACGCCCGGTTTGACATCGTCACTGGCGGCGGCGACTGCGGGGATAACCCCGTGGGAAGAGCGCACTTCAATGATTTCACCATCGGCGATGTCCAGTGCCGCCAGGTCCCGGGAATGCACAAAGGCCGGGTTGGTGGTGCCCTTCTCTTTCAGCAGGCTCAGTTCCGGGCCGGTTGAGTTGTAGGTGTTCTTCATACGACGGCTTACCAGTAACAGCGGGTAATCACCGGTGGGGGAAGGCTGTAGGTCGTCGTAGGCTGAGGCCAATTCCTGCTCCAGTCCCGGCGGGTACAGTTGCATGCGCTCCGCTGTTGCGGGATCGGCCGGGCCCAGGATGACATCGGGGACATCGTGCACTGCGCCTCCCTCGGTGTTGTAAATCTGTTCCAGCGGAACCCTGGAGCCGCGCGTCATGTTCTCCAGCAAATCAAACTTGCTGGGTTTCTGCTGCATATCAATAGGACCGTTGCGCAGGTTCAACTCTAGCCCCATGCGCTTGCCCAGTGCCCAGAAAACCTCCCACTCCTCGACTTTATCGCCCTCGGCCTCGACCACTGTGCGGGTGTATTGGCTATAGGGCTGGTCATGCCAGATATCTGTCAGTAGCGTGACGTCTTCCCGTTCCAGGCACAGCTTGGGCGCCAGGATATAATCCGCCATTTGAGCGGTGGCGGACATCTTCAGGTCGATGCAGACCAGCAGTTCCAGGCCGTCCAGGGCCGCGTGAATTTTTTCCTGGTCGGGGAAGGCCAGCAACGGGTTGCCGCCAACGCAAATGAGCGCCTTGATCTGGCCGTCACCTGGCATGAGCATTTCGTCGCTCATGATGGCGGCGGGCATTTCCTTCAGTGGCCCGTAGGGTGACAGCACGACGGTTTCGCAGGTGTCTTCACAAGCCCGGCTCTTAATACCATCCGACAGCCATTGTGGCTGTGGGGCTGTTGCCTGGGCTGCTCTGGGTCCCGCCTGGGTAAGTACGCCGGGGTTGGGCAGACGCTCGCCCTCGCGGTAGTGTCGTCCACAGATAGCATTCAGGGACTGCACCAGGTGTTGCAGCAGGTTGGGGTGGGGGCCCATCTCCGGGCCCGTGCCGGTGACGGCGGTACCGCGGGTGGCCGTGCCGAAGACCCGGGCGGCTTCCACGATTTGTTCGGCGGGAATGCCGGCAGCGGCGGCGACGCTTTCAGGTGTGAAACGCTGCACTTGCGCCGTGAGTTGTTCCAGCCCTTCGATGTGCTCTGCACAGAAGGCCTTGTCATGGAGATCCTCGGCCAGGATCACCTTGATAATACTGGCGATCACCGCGGCATCGTGCCCCGGAGTGACCTGCAGGTGCAGGTCGGCACGCTTCGCCACTTCTGTCACACGTGGGTCCAGGCAGATGACCTTCACGCCGCGCTTCTTCCCTTCACGCAAAGCGTTATGGGGGGAAAAAGAGGGGATGCCGCCGGGTATCGAATAGTGTGAAACAAGCGTGTTATTACCGATGATCATCGAGACATCGGAATCGCTCCACATATGACTGCCACCGTTCCACCAGCCCATACGCGCCGGGCCGATAGCGACCTTGGCCGGCTGGTCTATGGTGACACTGGTGTAATAAGAGGGCGAATCGATAGCGGTGTGAAAGGCCCTGGCCACATCGTGGGCGGCGGAATTCTGGTAGGAGTAGGTGCCGTTGTAGCTGGCGATACTGCGGGGTCCGTATTTGTCCAGGATGTCCTGTAACTGCACAGCAATTTCATCCAGCGCCGCTTCAGTGCCAACGGCGGCGAAGCTTCCATCCGACTGTTTTTTCTGTGATTGCTGCAGGCGGGTGGGATGGTCGATCTGCTCGATCAACTGGCGCCCCTTGATGCAGGTATAGCCGCCGTAGATTTCATTGCTGAGGTCCGGTTCGAGGGCGATCAGGCGGTTATCCTCGACGGTGGCCTCCATCGGACAGTAGGCATGACAGAAGCGACAGTAGGTTTTTACAGTTTTACGGGCCATACAGTTATTGTCCTTGGATGGAGCCTGGTGCTGTTGCTACTCGGTGAAGAAGTCAGCCCTGGGGCGGCCTTCAGGATCGTATACCGGTTCTTCCAGTGACACCTTGAATTTAGAGACTTCCGTGTCGGTGACGCCGTAACCACCCAGGGTAGCCAGCATGTTCTGGTAAAACGGGCCGGCCAGGTGTGCGGCCAGATCCTCGACACTGGCCCAGTTCTCGTAGACATAGACGCGCGTGTCGGACGTTGGGTCAGCGGACCAGACATAATGCACACAGCCTTTTTGCGTCCTGGTCTCGACGACCAGTTGGGCAGTTTCAGCAAGTGCTTTTTCACGATCCCCGGCGGGGAGGTGGACGGTTCCGGCGATGAGTATAGTCATGGGGGGGGGATCCAGAATATTCGGTACATTATTGTGCATTTGGGAGACCGGAAAAGGTAGCAGAATAAGCGATATAAAACAATCAGGGTTGACTGATTTTTTGCTAGGCGCTATGTTGCGCACATGACTACCTTAATAAATCGCCAGTATTACCTGGCGTCGCGCCCCCTGGGGGAACCCAACGCCAGCAATGTACCTGTCCGGGATGTACCTGTACCCGAGCCCGCCGAGGGTGAGGTCGTGCTGCGCAATCTTTATATTTCGCTGGATCCGGCAATCCGTGGCTGGATGGGGGATGACCCCAACTACATGGAACCCATCGCCCTGGGTGATGCGGTGCGCAGCTCCGTGATCGGCCGGGTGGTCAAGAGTAACAGCCCCGACTTCGCGGTGGGCGATGTGGCGATGTCCATCGGTGGCTGGGAGTTATATACAACAGCACCAGCGGTGCTTCTTAACAAGCTGGACGAGGGCGCCGGAATACCCCTGAGTAATTTTCTCGGGGTACTGGGTCCAACCGGCCTGACCGCGTATTTCGGTCTGCTCGAAGTGGGCAAACCACAGCCGGGAGAGACCGTGCTGGTAAGTGCCGCAGCCGGTGCGGTGGGTTCAGTGGTGGGCCAGATTGCCCGAAAAAAAGGCTGTCGCGTGGTCGGTATGGCCGGCAGCGACGATAAGTGCCGCTGGCTCAAGGAAGAGCTGGGTTTTGACGAAGCCATTAACTACAAAACCTGTGGCGACTATGAGACGGCAATTCGCCAGGCCTGCCCCGAGGGTGTGGATGTGTATTTCGATAATGTCGGTGGCGAGATTTTCGACGCTGCGCTGTTATGCCTCAATAAATTCGCCCGGGTGGCGGTTTGCGGCTGGATTTCAACCTACAACGTTCCCGACGCACCGGGTCCCACTAACTTGTGGCAACTGGTAGCACAGAGCGTCACCATACAAGGCTTTGTCGTCATTGATTACATGGATCGCTTTGGCGAGGGCATAGGGCAACTCGCGGAGTGGGTGATGGCGGGGGATATCAAGTTCAGGGAAGAGGTCGTTGATGGCCTGGATAACATCCTGCCCGCATTTCTGAAACTCTTTGATGGCTCCAACCAGGG
>CBDTVJ010000344.1:0-5078 GCA_965363655.1 uncultured Halieaceae bacterium
CGCGACAACAATATCCCGATTCCGGTGGTGGGAGGGCTTCTGTTCGCCCTGCTTACCACCGCTCTGTTCCTGGGTTTCGACCTTCGCATCAGCTTCGATATGGCCTTGAGGGAGCCTCTGATGCTCGCATTTTTTACCACCATAGGCTTGTGCGCCGACTTTCGGCTGCTGGTTCGAGGTGGGCCGCAGCTACTTCTGTTTGGAGTGGCCTGCCTGGCGTACCTGATCGTGCAGAATGGCCTCGGATTGCTTGCGGCGCTGAGTATGGACCTGCATCCGCTGGTGGGTCTGCTCGGTGGTTCAATTACACTATCCGGGGGACATGGCACTGGCGCGGCTTACGCCGAAAGGTTTGCCGATGTGCAGAATATTGCCGGCGTTATGGAGTTGGCGATGGCTTGCGCAACTTTTGGATTGATTCTCGGTGGTTTAATCGGGGGGCCAGTGGCGGGTCGTCTGATTCGTCTGCACAGCCTGGAGCCCAATGATACCCACCATGTCGAAGATAATACGGACGAAACTGAACAAACCGGCCCCATTAACAGCGACACCCTTTTGTGGGCGTTGTTTACCGTGTTGGTTTGCCTTATTGGAGGTATTTCCCTCGCAGCTATTTTGGGTAACGCGGCATTTACTTTACCTGGGTTTGTATGGTGTCTCATGATTGGGGTGGTAATACGCAATCTGGAGCATCTGGTACCACCACTAAGGGTTCACCGCCCTACGATAGATATGCTGGGTTCCATTTCTCTGTCCATATTTCTCGCCATGGCCCTGATGTCGTTGCGGCTGTGGGAACTGCTCAGCCTTGCCGGACCGTTGCTAGTGATGTTGCTTATCCAGACCGCGGGCATTGCCGTATTTGCCAGTCTGGTCACTTTTCGCCTTATGGGAAAGGATTATGACTCGGCAATCATCGCAGGTGGCCACTGTGGTTTTGGACTAGGTGCAACACCAACCGCGGTGGCGAATATGGAGGCCCTTACCCTTCGCTACGGTGCATCGCCCCAGGCCTTCCTGGTGGTGCCCCTGATGGGGGCGTTCTTTATTGATTTCCTCAACGCGCTGGTGATTCAGGGTTACCTGGCACTGCCGTTTTTTGGGTTCTAGCTGTGCCAGGTACGATACGCATAATGCTGAATTACCTGGTGCTGATTTTAGTCTGCGTGCTGGCGGGCTGTGATCGCGGACCCTCTGCCGATAGCCTGCAGCAGGACTTGCAACACCGCCTTGATACACTGTTTCATGAGGATCTCTTTCTGGTAGAGGACTTTCGAAGAACTGGATCGGCCCCTTTCCAGGACCTGGAAAACGGGATATCGGGTATATACGCTTACTACGACGCCGAGTTGAAATTTGAGCAGAATTACAGCCTGGCGCAATGGCAGGGTTTGAATTTCGGGACCCTGGCCTACGCCATCGGTGCAACGGAGACCGGAATCGAGGGCTCGAATGTAAACGGCAATGTATCCGGTG
The DNA here is from genome assembly GCA_965363655.1 of uncultured Halieaceae bacterium. Classification (GTDB taxonomy): domain Bacteria; phylum Pseudomonadota; class Gammaproteobacteria; order Pseudomonadales; family Halieaceae; genus Marimicrobium. The sequence continues at coordinate 1,477 of CBDTVJ010000344.1, forward strand.
ATGTGCTAAAGGTGCATGGTCGTTTCGCCTACGAGTCGAATGACAAGGGCGGTTGGGATTCGGTGGAGAGGCTTTCTGCTCCAGAGGCTCCCGGCAGAGCTGAGACAGGTGGCGAAAATATCGGTCCCAGCCCGTACGCACTGATGCGTGAAGCCCGTGGCTTGCTGGTTAATGCAAAAGAATTCGAGAAGGGGACCCATGAGCGGCTCATTCTGGAGGAGCTGGGCGAGGCGATAGAGCGTATTGATCTGCGCATGGCCAGGCTTGACGGCAATATTACCCTGGGCAGTGGATCACCGCCGGGCACCTATTACTCATTTGGCAGGGCTTTGTCTACTTATGCCGAGCAGCGAGACATCACGCTATTCAATGCCCCGTCTGAAGGTAGCGTCGAAAACGCCAGTCGCCTGCAAGCCGGCAGGCTGGATTTCGGTGTTGTTCAGAGCGATGTGGCGCAGCTGTTATATCGTGGCTTGACCAACGAGGGTTATTATCCCTACAAGCAGTTGCGCGCCGTGGCGAGTTTGTGGCCGGAGGCGGTGCAGCTTCTAACGCTTGCCGGTAGCGGCATCAGGACTGTGGCACACCTTCAGGGTCGGAGTGTCGCGGTGGGCCAGCGGGGTTCAGGCAGTCGTATCAATGCCATCTTGATAGGACTGGCAGCCGAGCTGAGCAAGGAGCAATTGCCTGCGATACGTGAGATCAGCCTCGCGCGGGCGATAGCCCAACTGGAGCAGGGTGAAGTGGATGCGTTGTTCCTCACCGAGGCGATTCCGGCACCTTTAATCCAGGCGCTGGCGGCCCGCCGCGATGACCTGCGCTTTATCTCGATACCCTCCGGGCTGCTTGCAAAATTATCAGGGCGGCGTTTTGGATATTATCCGTTAACAGTTCCGGCGAGAACTTATCCAGGGCAATCGGAAGCCTTCACCACGCTGGGCCTGGCCGCAACATTGATGACTCATCTCAAGGTTACGGATGCCAGGGTGAAAGAAATGCTCGACTTATTACTTGATGGCGGTGACGAACTGGCCCGTGAATATTACCGAGCGGCGTTTATTTCCCGAGAGACCATGAGGCCTGCAATGACGGTTCCGCTGCATCCGGCAGCCGAGCGATTCTATGACGAGCAGGGTGAGAGCCTGGGAGTCAAGTAACGTGACAAAAACTGGCAAGCCATGAACAATGCTGGACGAACAACCATTTTATCCCCGGTGCGGTACCGAACAATTTTTTGCTGTATCTTGGGTCGACAGCCTGAAGAATCAGAACGCTGAGCCAGAGGCACGGCCGTGCAGTAGGCCATTTTGTAACGCAATTTTTCAATGGAGTAATAGGTATGAGACTGTCGTTATTCGCAAGAATCGCAGTGATGCTGGCGGCATGCATCCTTGCAACCGGACTACAGGCGGCTGAACAGCTTGCCAAAGCGGACGTTGAGGCAGCGCTTAACGCAGCCTACACCAAATACAAAGGCCTGCAGGAAGGTGCCGTAGCAGATTACATCCCGGCGCTTGCCAAGGTTGACCCGGATATCTACGGCATTGCAGTAGTCACTCCCGATGGCGAGATTTATACCGCAGGCGATGTTAAGTCGGAAGTTTCGATCCAGTCCATCTCCAAGGTTTTCACGCTGGCCCTGGTGATGGATGAAATGGGCCCCGAGGTGATTTTCAACGGCATGGGCGTAGACGCGACAGGCCAGGTGTTTAATTCCATTGTGGCTGTGGAACAGTACAAGGGCGCCCAGATGAACCCACTGGTTAATGCTGGCGCAATTGCTACCACCAGCATGGTCTCTGGTGATACCCGCGCTGAAATATGGAAAAAAATCCTGAACTACTACAATGCTTTTGCCGGGCGTGAACTGACGGTAAACCAGGAAGTCTTTGTGTCCGAAGCGGCTACCAATCAACGCAATCAGGCGATTGGCAAGCTCATGTTTGCCTATGGACAAATCAAGGGCAACCCGGATCAGGCGACGGACATCTATACCGAGCAGTGTTCGGTCAATGTTAACGCGCGCGACCTGGCTACCATGGCGGCCACGCTGGCCAACGGTGGCCGCAATCCTGTTACCGGCGAGCAGGTGATGAAAAATGAGAATGTCGACGAGGTGCTCGCTATTATGGCTACTGCAGGTCTTTATGATGACTCGGGCCAGTGGTTATACCTGACTGGACTACCCGCCAAGAGCGGTGTCGGCGGTGGTATCATCGCCGTTTCGCCGGGGCGGTTCGGTATCGCAGTCATATCACCGCCGGTGGATGCGGCCGGTAACAGCGTCCGCGCGCAAAAAGCGATAGCGGATATATCCAATGCGCTCGGTGGTAATCCGTATGTCGTGAAGCCAGCCATGTAACCGGAATCGAATGTTGCCATTCAGTCGAGGACTATAAAATGACAGGATTTAGAAAAGCTGTCCTGCCGGTGGCCGTTCTGGATACCACTGACGGAAAGGGCCCTGGATCCCCACCAGCCGCCTCGCGCTCGATCACTAGTTGCACGAGCTTGTGTGCCTGTTCGAGTGCTTCACGCGTCACGGTCTCGATGCGCTGATCGAAAACCTGGGCGGCCGGGCCCTTTAGCCCAGCGCGTCTGATCTCGAGCTGCGATATCTGTTTTAGCGAGAGTTGGATACGTTCTTCAAGGGCGGTTGCCCGTTGCGAGTAAGTCAGCTCCCGCTTGGTATCGGTTGAGTCCTGCGCCCATATCGGCGCGACCGAAAGCAGGGCGCTGAATAGCGTGCAGATGAGCAGGGCCATTAGACGCGATGTTGAGTTGGCCATCCGGGACACCTTATTTAAAAAATATGGAAGGCTATTGTCTCATAATCTTGGAGCGTAGAAGTTGGAAGTATAGGGGGTATTTCCCCGAATGGTACGGACAACTTAGCTGGCTGAACGTAGCATTACGATCCGCCACATGCGTAAGTGCAAAGCCACATACCCATGCATCCCCATAGGCAACACTGCGGTCAGATTGCCACTCTGGAGCTCCTCAGATGTCCGGGGTAGACATCGGAGATGTTGGTGATCGGCCTTTATAAAATTGCAGAAAATTCCACGGGCAGATAAATTCAAGTTATCCAGTACAAGTGGGGGAAGTACCCCCCAAACCTGACACAGGCTTATCAAGAGACACCCGCTCTGGCATACTCAGGGCAAAGCAGCTCAAACCTATGCCACTGTGATGAGCGCTGCAATTGATGCATAGTGATGAGTTCTGGAGCCTCTCTGAGATCAAGTGGCAAAAAACTGTGGCGACTATCTTGACCAATTATCTTTTTATCCATGTGACCAACCATCTCCAACAAGGACCACAACATGTCAGACAAGTTTTTCTTCAATGGCCGTCAGGATTCACGTCAGGATCACGCCGGTGGTGCTTACCAGACCAATGCGGGCAGGAATGGGGGTAGCGAGAAATACCCGCTGGCCCTGATTGTAACCAGTGAGGCGCGTCAGCAGGAAGTTCAGGCGCTGGTGGATGAAGCGCAGTTGTATGCCCATATTAGTGTCGATAGGAGTGAAGATGCCGAAGAGTCGATTGCCGAACTGACCGCGCTGCTCAACAAGGGCGTTACGGTTAAAGTGGATAAA
>CBDTVJ010000345.1:0-5062 GCA_965363655.1 uncultured Halieaceae bacterium
ACGCTCTACAACTTTCTGCGGGAGCAACGCAAGCAGAAGAGTTTGCTGGAGACCACTCGCCTGCTTTATGTCGGGGCTACACGCGCCGTCAGTCATCTATTGTTGACGGCTAGTCTCAAATGGGACGAAAGCATAGACGCTGCCCGTAAACCCGCAAGCCAGAGCCTGCTGAGCCCCATCTGGCCGGTTTTCGAGCAACAGATGGTGGTGCAGCATACGGAAGCTTCACCTGCTCCGCAGCTACAAAAAATCACTCCTTTGCTGTCCCGATTGCGCCGAAACGCCAAGCCGGTGCCAATACAGCCGCTGGAGAGTGTGTACCTGGAAGCTGCAGGGAATACCCCGGAGCGACCGGACAACCACAGGGAGCGCAGCATTGGCACGGTGGTGCATCGTGCACTGGAGGAATTGTCGCTACTGGAGGAATTGCCCGTTACACCCACTGGGCGTGATAGTGCGCGCTGGCGCCTTGCTTTGCAGCGGGAAGGGCTGTGGGGTGACGTGTTGGAAGAAGCCCTGGTCAAGGTTCTGGGCTCTTTGGAACGGACACTGCGTGCAGGAGGGGAGGGGCGCTGGGTACTGTCACCAGGTCATACAGAAGCTCGCAGTGAATGGGCCCTGACCATGGTGGATTCCCGCAACCAGGTGCAGGACATCGTCATAGATCGCAGCTTTATCGATGCGCATACCGGTGAGCGCTGGATAGTGGATTACAAGAACAGTCAGCCCGCGCAGGGAGAGTCGCTGGAGGATTTTATCGCACGCGAATCGGCTACCTACACAGGGCAGCTGCAACGGTACCGGGATGCCCTGCGTTCCCTGGGTGGGCAAGCCCTGCGCTGTGCCCTGTTCTTTACTGCCCTGGGGCACCTGCATCCACTGACTGAGCTGGATTTGCCTGCCCTGGACGACTAGGAGCACTTATGCCTGAGTTTAATCAACGTAGCGTCAATCGCATTGTAATCCTGACCGGCGCGGGTGTGTCTGCTGAATCGGGTTTGGCCACTTTTCGCGATTCTGACGGCTTGTGGGAAAAACACGACCCGATGGAGATCGCTACCCCTGAGGCGTTTGCGCGGAATCCGGCGCTGGTGTATCGCTTTTACAATGCGCGCAAAAACCAGTTGCAGGAGGTGGTGCCCAACGCGGCGCATAACGCGCTGGCGCAGCTGCAGCGGGAATTCCCCGGTGAAGTCTTCCTGGTGACCCAGAATGTCGATGACCTGCATGAGCGCGGAGGGAGTGGGCAGGTTTGCCATATGCACGGTGAATTACACAGCATGCTGTGCACTCACTGTGACGAACGGATGGAGGCGATGGAAGACTACGATGCGGCCAGTGTTTGTCCGCGTTGTGCCAAGGACGGTGGCCTGCGTCCGGATATCGTCTGGTTTGGGGAAATTCCCTACTACATGGATGAAATAGCGCAGCACATAGCACACTGTGATTTGTTCATTGCCATCGGTACTTCGGGGGTCGTCTACCCGGCGGCGGGTTTTGTGCGGGAGGCGTTGCTGGTCGACGCCATGACGGTAGAGGTCAACAAGGAACTCAGTGAAGTAACAGGTTATTTTCACCAGCAACGCCAGGGAGCGGCCACAGTTGAAGTGGTCGCCCTGGTGCGAGAGTTGCTCGCTGGCTGAGTTCGCTGGCCAAAAGGCTGATCAGGCTTTGCGGGCCAGGAAGATATTAAATTTGGCGTTGCCTGCCAATTTTTCCACGGTGTGAAACTCCCGCTGCAGCAGGGGCAGGTAATCCAGGTGCCGGTTGGCAACCAGGCATAGGGCGCCTCCTGCAGATAAGCTGGCGCTGCACTGTTGCAGCAGACGACGCCCGGCGAAATCATCTACCGTGTGTTCCAGGTGAAAGGGGGGGTTGCAGAGGATGAGTTCAGCGGGCTCTCCTTGATAGCCCAGTAGTCCGTCACCCTGATGAAAAGCAAAGTCGTCCAGCTGCCCGGGGAATAGCTGCGTGACGTTGTGTTGGGCCGAAGCAATGGCCATCGCTGATTCGTCGCAGAAGGTCAGTTTTTCTGCAATTTTCTGCTGGTAGGCGCGCAGGCCAAGCACGCCATTGCCGCAGGCGAGGTCGATTATCGTCCTGACCGGCGCAAGTTTATGCAGTTGGGTCAACAGGAAGCGAGTGCCTATGTCGACAGTGTCCCGACTGAATACATTGGGCAAGCTATAGAGCTTCGCAGCCAGTGCTTCACAGTAATAGGTGCCGCTATCGCCCTCAGTGATGGCGGCGCGCGGTTCTTTGACGGCGCTGAACAAGCGTGCTTTGTGGCGGCCACGCTGCCTCTGCGTCGGCCCAATAAAGCGCTCCAGTATGTCCGCGGTGTGCGGCGATAGATGCTTGTCCATACCTGCAGCGAGTACAGTGGCCCCCGCTGGCAATTGTTTTGCCAGCTGGCGCAACTGGTACTCGAAGTAAGGTAGATTCTTGGGGATTCTTACAGCTGCCAGTGTCGCGCCAGGGGGAGGCGTTGCAGTACTCCAGATAACCCGGGCGGGCCCCTGTTGGTTTCTGCTTTCATTCTGGCGCAGCGCCAGTACCGCCAGCGCTGAATCGGTCCACAGTGCCTGCGGTCGCAAGGCTACAGTCAGTGCTCCGTGGGCATCATTTACCAGCAGTAATTCGTTGGCGGGGACCTCGAGACGATGCATCTCTTCCAGCAACAGGCTGTCCGCGGCGCACCATGCTTGCAGCGTTTCCCTGCTGCGAGCAGGGTATCTAACGAGGTTAAATTCGCCGTAGGGAGTTTTGTAGAGGGTTTCAGCCGCGTGCACAGCAACGCGACTTACATTGCGCCCGATGCCGGCGGCATTGCACTAACCGCCGCGGACATACAGTGTGAGTTTTTGCCCGGGTTGCAGGTACTTGCCCGGGTCCAGGGAGTTCCAGGCGACAATGTCGTTGATGGAAACCTTGAACTTGCCGGCGATAATGTAGAGGGAATCACCCCGGCGTACACGGTAACCCTGCTGTGTCTGCTGTCCACTGGAAGCCAGCGCCAGGCTGGAGGCCCAGGCATTGCCGTGGGGGATCATGAGCGTGTCCCCGGCCCGTATGCGGCTGCCCCGGATGCCGTTGACTTCCCGCAGCAGGCCAACCTCAGTATCGAATTTATTGGCAATTCGAATCAGGCTGTCACCCCGTTCAATGCGATAGTGTTGCCACTGCACCCGGTCATCTGCGGTCAACTGGCTAATACCCTGCTCAAAGCGCTCTTTGGCACCAATGGGCAGCAGTAACTCGGGAGCCATCTTCGGTGAGGTGGCCCAGCGCAGTTGTCCGGGATTAAAGGCGCGCAGGGTGCCCAGTTCAATGCCGGCCAGCTCAGCGGCCTTTGCCATTTCCAGCTGTCCACCGGTAGCGGCGATTTCAAAGGAAGCGGTGTTCGCCACGGCAGGTATTTCTGCGCCATAGTGCTGAGGGTCGGCCACGATCTGGGAGAGGGCAATCAGTTTTGGCACGTAGTCGCGCGTTTCACGTGGCAGCTTAAGGGACCAGTAATCCGTAGGCAGCCCCTTTTCCTGGTTTTTACGCTGGGCACGCGCTACGCGCCCTTTACCAGAATTGTAAGCGGCCAGTGCCAATAGCCAGTCGTCATCAAACTGGCGGTGTAGTGCCTCCAGGTAATCCAGCGCCATGCGGGTGGAGTCACGCAAATCCCTGCGGCCGTCATACCACCAGCCCTGTTCCAGCCCAAGGTGCTTGCCGGTCGCGGGCATGATCTGCCACAGCCCGGCGGCCCGTGAGCCGGAGGAGGCGAAGGGGTTCAAGGTACTTTCGACCAGCGGCAGCAGGGCGATTTCCATCGGCATATCCCGCTTGGCCACTTCATCAACAATGTAATAGAGGTAGTAATTCGCCCTGTTGGCTACCACCGGGAGATAGTTATGCTGTTTCAGGTAAGCTTTACGGGCCGTATCAACTTCCTTGCGGCCCATTGCTTGCCAGGTGAGGTCCTGGCCAATACGGGCCCACAGGTCGGCGTGTGGCTCCAGGGTCTCTGCAGCGGGTGGTTCAGCGACCACAAAGGGTTGCGGTTCCTCTTCAATAGCGTCCAGCCCCTGGATGGCCCCTGGTTCAGCCTCCGAAATGCCCTTATCCCCAGGAAGCGACTGGCAGCCTGCTAGAAATGACATTAAATATAGTGCTGTAAGTATACTTCGTAACTTCATGATATATATAACATAATTATTCTGGTTATTTGCCCTAGTTCCTCTATTTTATTTTGTTCTGGGGCTATTGCCAGCAATATCTGTACATTTCGACTAAAAGTGGTCTTTCCAGCCCCTGACGGCGGTAAAGACCTCTACGGTACTGTTTCCCTGTAGCTTGCCCTGCTCTTCCAGCGAGGCTTGCAGGGCCTGGGCACCACAGCGCAGGAAGGGGTTGGTAGCCAGTTCCAGGCCCAGGTCAGAGGGCACCGTGGGCAAGCCGAGTTTGCGAGTGTCCTGTGCGGCCTTGAAGCGCTGCTGCAGGTCGGTGTTGCCGGGCTCGACAGCCCGGGCGAATTCCAGGTTAGCCATGGTGTATTCATGGGCGCAGTAGACGCGGGTCGCAGGGGGCAGGGCAGCAAGGGCCTCCAGGGACTGCAGCATCATTGGCGGGTCCCCTTCAAAGAGCCGGCCACAGCCGCCGGCAAACAGGGTGTCGCCACAAAATAACAGCGGCGGCTCACCCTGGTGGTAGAAGGCGATATGGTCCAGCGTGTGCCCCGGAACTTCGAAAACTTCAAACTCCGTGCCCATTACATCGGCCCGGCCACCGGCGGCCAGGCGATGAGTAATGCCATCGATAGCGGGGTTTTTTGGACCGTAGACCACGGGTTCGTAGCGTTCACACAGGGCCTGTAGTCCCCCGACATGATCGAAGTGATGATGGGTGATCAATATTCCTGCCAGTTCGAGGCGCTGGGCCTGCAGGGTATCGATAACCGGCTGGGCGTCACCGGGATCAACAACAAAAGCCCGACGGGTCTTTTCATCTACCAGTAGCCAAATATAGTTGTCGTCAAAAGCGCTGATTGGTTGGATGTTAAGCATAGGGC
>CBDTVJ010000346.1:0-5047 GCA_965363655.1 uncultured Halieaceae bacterium
TCACCATCGCCTGCTCGGAACCTATATGATGGCTGGAGGGGAGGCAGGAAAGCCGCTCACCATTGAGCCCAGTGGTTTCACCCCGCTGGACCCCGGGGTCGAGAAGACAACACGGCGCCGTCATAGCCCGGTCCGCCTGCTGCTGCTCGCCTGCCTGATACTGTTTGCCCTGGTGATGGCGTTCCTGCTCAGCGCGCGCTCACTACAGATTGTGGTCATTGCCCAAACACCGGCAGAAGTATCAATCAGCGGCCTTGCAGTACCCTTCGGCGAGCGCTACCTGATACGCCCCGGCATACACGAGGTCAATGTCACAGCCCCTGGCTACCACCCGCTGGTGACAGAGGTCACGGTAGACCAGTCGGATAGCCAAACCATTGAGTTAGTACCACAGGCACTACCGGGCCTGCTGTCCGTCAATAGCCTCCCGCAGGGCGCTACAGTCAGCCTGGATGGCGAGCCTCTGGGCAAAACGCCATTGGCGGCTGTGCCCGTGGCAGCGGGCGAGTACCAGTTGCTGCTGGAAGAAGCGCGCCACCTGCCCCTGCAACAGGTGCTAGAGGTGACTGGTCGCAACATCGCACAGCAACTGGAGCTGCAGATGGCACCCGCCTGGGCAGTAGTGACTGTTGACAGCCTGCCACCTGGCGCCCGGATCCTGCTGGACGGGGAAGCCATTGGCACGACACCGGCTGCGCTGGAAATTCTCCAGGGTGAACACCAGCTGATGCTGCAACTGGACACCTATGCCCCCTGGCAGCAGACGCTGCAGATCACCGCCGGCACAGCCCAGCAGCTGGGGCAGCTTAAGCTGCAACCCGCCGCGGGCGCTCTGGAACTGGCCAGTGTGCCCTCTGGTGCCAACGTCACCCTGGATGGCGAATTCCAGGGCCAGACACCCCTGACCCTTGAATTGAGCCCGGACCAGGCGCACCGGCTGGCTGTGTTCAAGCCTGGCTACCGCCGTTACAACGGCACCGTGCAACTACCCGCCGCCGGCAGTGACCAACAAACGGTAAAACTAAAGGCGCAGTTGGGTGAGGTGCGCTTCCGCATCTCTCCGGGCAATGCCCTGTTGAAAATCAATGGCAAAACTCGCGGCACCGGCAACCAGACCCTGTCCCTGCCTGCGGTGGGTCACTCTGTAGAAATCAGCCTGGAGGGATACGCCAGCATCCGACGCCGGGTGACACCGCGTCCGGGCCTGCCGCAGCTGGTAGAGGTGACACTGCTCACGCAGCAGGATGCGCGCATGGCCCGTATCAAGCCAGAGATCACCACCTCCGTAGGCCAGACCCTGCTGTTGTTCAATCCGGCGGAATCATCCCTGGCTGACTTCACTATGGGAGCCTCGCGCCGCGAGCCAGGCCGGCGGGCCAACGAGGTCCTGCACCCGGTAAGCCTGCAGCGCATGTTCTACCTGCAGACTACCGAGGTCACCAATGCCCAGTTTCGCCAGTTCGATACCAGTCACAACTCTGGCCAGATAGAGGGCAACAGCCTCAACAGGGAGCACCAGCCAGTGGTGCAGGTGAGCTGGCAACAGGCCGCGAGCTTCTGCAACTGGCTCAGCAAGCGTGGAGGCTTGCCTGCGTTCTATCGTGAAAACCAGGGTATTATCACTGGCTTCAACCCCTCGGCCACGGGCTACCGCCTGCCCACTGAAGCGGAGTGGGCCTGGGCCGCTCGCGCCAGTGGCGAGAAATTACTCAAATTTCCCTGGGGCGAGACATTTCCACCGACTACTGCGACGGAAAACTATGCCGACAACACTTCGGCCTACGTCACCGGCCGCATTCTCAACGGCTATACCGATGGCCACGTGGTCAGCGCCACGGTGGCCTCCTTCGGCCCCAATCACCACGCGCTCTTCGATATGGGTGGCAACGTCGCCGAATGGAGCCACGATGTCTACAGCATTCCCTCGGCCAACGCATCGACCGCAGTCGACCCCCTGGGCAGCCAGACCGGCGACAACTACGTGCTGCGCGGCGCGGGCTGGGCGCACGCCAAACTCTCTGAGTTACGCCTGTCGTACCGCGATTATGGGCAAGCCGGCCGGGATGACGTAGGATTCCGCCTGGCACGCTACGCGGAGTAAGCGATGATTTCCCAACGACAACTGGCCCTTCTTGTTCTCACCCTCAGCCTGGGCGTTTTCCCTGTGCTTGCGCAACAGGCGCCCGCGGAAGATGCAGACTCCGCAGCCCAGGAGCAGGAGACAGAGCCCGGCGCGCAGACGCAGGAACAGGGCTCCACCGCTACCGGGGAACCCGGCCCGGCCAGCAAGCCCGCCCCTGCCAGTAAAGAATCACCTTTCGATTACCGCTCTTCTGAAGAAATATCCGAGGACCTCCCGGTCTCTTTCCCGGTAGATATATAGACAGACTTACAGGAACGCCGCATGAAACAAAGAATGTCATCCGAATTCATCTACCAGTTATTCGCCCTGTTAATCGCCGTCATCGTGGTACACGCGGTTTACGTGGGCATCATCAGGCCCAGTGCCAACGCCCAGATAGAGCGCAACATGGCACTGCAGGCAGCGGGTGAAGAAGTCACCGCCGCACGCACCCTGTCGATTGTCATCCGCGATTTCGAGCAGGAGTCCTGTTTTATCCTGCTGATCTGGGCGCTGGCCATCATGGGATACAAGGGTCGCAGGATGATGCGTGAACAGGATGTGCTGGGACGCAAACTATTGGATATTCCCGAGGGCACCACTGTGCTCCCGGAAGATGCGCGAGTATACAGCCGCTCCCTGGAGGCCCTGCCAGAAGAGGAGCAGGATTACCTGCTGCCGCGAACCCTGCTCTCCGCCCTGCAACGCTTTGCGACCACCGGCAGTATCCAGGCCGTCGCGGACACCATCAGGGAAAATTGTGAGGTAGAATCCGACCGCCTGGACTCTGAAATGTCCATGGTGCGCTATATCGCCTGGGCCATACCCTCCATCGGGTTTATCGGCACCGTGCGCGGCATCGGCGATGCACTGGGACAGGCCTACAAGGCGGTAGAGGGCGATATTTCCGGCGTCACTGTCAGTCTGGGCGTGGCTTTCAACAGCACCTTTGTCGCCCTGGTACTGAGTATCATCATCATGTTTTGCCTGCACCAGCTGCAGCTGTCCCAGGAGCGACTGGTGCTGGATTGCCAGCGTTATTCAGACAAACGCCTGCTGCGCTTCCTGGTGGCTCACTAATGAGCATCGCCCTGCTGGACCTCAATGACTGCAACCTGCAGTTATGGCACCAGGACACCCATGTACAAAGCCCCGGCTACGCACTATTGCGGGGGCAGCAGTACACGTTCGGCGCACAGGCCCGCGCGGGGGCACGCCTGCAACCACGTGATATCAATACCCGCTACTGGTGGCAACTGAGTACTGAGGCCCTGCAACCAGCGCTGGGCCCCGCGCGGCACACCGGTGACCTGGCGCATGCGCACCTGCAGGCACTGCATCGCGAGGCGCAACAACCCGCCGAGATGGTGCTGGCGGTTTCCGGCACCATGGCCCACGACCAACTGTCCCTGCTGCTGGGTATTGTGCAACAGTGCCCCTTTGACGCGGTCGGCCTGGTCAATCGCAGCGTGGCCCTGGGCAGCCTGTACAGCCACAGCGAGCGCCTGTTCCATCTGGAAATACAGCTACACCAGGCGGTCATCTGTGAGTTGACCGCACACAACAACACGCTGGACCTGCAACGCACTGTGCCCCTGCCGGGCTGCGGCCTGCTGCAGGTGCAGGAGCGACTGGTGGAGATAATCGCCGCTGCCTTTGTGCGCCAGACCCGCTTTGACCCGCGACGTAAAGCCGACAGCGAGCAGCAGTTATACGATGCGCTGCCCGCTACCCTGCTTGCCCTGCAAAACAGCAACGAGACCAATGTCGATGTGAACGGCTACCAGGCGCGGATCAACAGTAGTGATCTGCAGGCTGCAGGCACTCGCCTGTTCGACAGCGCCAGAGAGTCCATAGGCCTGCAGCAACCGGGTGACCAGGTGATTGCCGACCCACTGGCGGCGCTGGTCCCTGGCTTAAAAAACCAATTCCAGAACCTGGACTTCCTGCAGTCGAATGATATCCACCGCGCCCTGCTGCTGCATCAAGAGCAACTCGTACAGCGTGGGGAGGGGCTCAGCTTCATTACCTCACTGCCCTGCATGCAGGAGAAAATCGAGCCAACAGAAGAAACTGCCACTGCAGTCGTCGCTGCGCCGACACCAATCCCAACCCAGCTGCCAACACAGGCAAATCCTCCCACTCACCTGTTGCGCGAGCATTGCGCTACTCCCCTGTCGACCTCGGGCACGGCACTGGCAGCAGACTGGGAACTGTATAAGGGCGAGCAGGGCTGGCTGCTGCGCGGCACCGGCACTGCTGCTACGGTCAACGGCGAGGCTTATACTAACGGCCAGACATTGGCCTGCGGTGACAGTATCAGCATCGGCGCCACGTTCGATGCACTATTGATCACAGTGGAGACCTGACATCCATGGCCAGGAAGAAGCGCGAATTCACTACCTTCAACCTGAGTTTCCTGGACATAATGTCCTGTGGATTCGGCGCGGTGGTACTGGTCTTCCTGATCATGAATCACGCCATTGAAGAGCAGCAGGTGGAGCTCAACCAGGACCTGTTATCCGAGGTAAACCTGCTGGACGAGGACATCACCGACGGCACTGCGGGCCTGGTGCGCCTGCGCAATACCTTGTCCGATGTAGATATGAAAATGGTTGAAGCCCAGGGGCTGGCGACGCGTATCATCGAAGACAAGTCCGAGTACGAGGCCTTGATTGAAGACCTCAGGCGTGATGGTTATTCCGAGTCTTCTGACATCGAGTCGCTCAAGGCAGAGGTATTGTCCCTGGAAGCAGAGGCCAAGAAACTGCGCCAGGCCAGCAAAGACGACAGTGGCAACAAGGCCCGCTCTTTTATCGGCGATGGCAATCGTCAGTACCTGACAGGGCTCAACCTGGGGGGCAGGAATATCGCCATTTTGCTGGACACGTCTTCCAGTATGCTGGCCGACAAGCTGGTGCAGAT
>CBDTVJ010000347.1:0-5046 GCA_965363655.1 uncultured Halieaceae bacterium
CGCTACTCGATTTTCGCTGCTCGCTGTAGGTAGTTTATGTCTACTGTTGCAGGCCTGTGCCACGCCCCCCCAGGTGGAAAGCCCCTCCAGTACATCGACTGAACCCGTACCTGAACTGACCCTGAATATGCCTGATCAGTCAGTTGATGCATGCCTGCGCGACGAAGGTGAGGATTATACCTTCCTCGACAAAGGCTTCAGTGCTTTGGCGGCCGGCGATCACATTGAGGCTGTTACCTACTTCCAGCGCTACCAACGCACTGAGTCATCCCCCGTGGCAGACTGGGAGGCCGACATGGCTATCGCCTACGACAGCATGCTGCCCCAGAGTCCGATCTACGATCCTGATGCGGCCCGCAAATCCTATCGTCGCCTGCAGGAAGCGCAGCCGGAAGGGGCGAAATTTCACGAAAAAATTCTGATGATGCAGGATGCACTGGCGACCTTCGTGGCCATGCAGCGCCAGGTAAAAGACTTGCAGGAGAATAACGCTGCCTTGTCTGCGGACCTTGAAAAAAGAGAGGAAGCCCTCAGGCGTCTGCGAGAGCTAACTCTGGGTCAGAAGGCAGCAGTACAGTAAAGGTTGAACCGACTCCCTCTTCACTATCTACCCCGATGCTGCCTCCCATCAGGTCGCAACATTCGCGGCAGATAGCCAGGCCCAGCCCGGTGCCGCCGTAGTTGGCACTGGTTGATGAGTTGGCTTGCACGAAAGCATCGAACACCCGCGACTGTTGCTCCTCATCCATGCCTATCCCGGTATCGCCGACAGAAAATTCTGTCCAACCCGGCTGTTCCGGCACGCTGCGCGCGCTCAGGGTAATGTACCCCTGCCGGGTGAACTTGTTGGCGTTGCTGAGCAGATTGGTAAATATCTGGCGGAATTTACCGGCGTCGTTAAACACAGTGGACAGCCCGGACATATCCCCGATCTTTAACTCGTTGTGATTGGCCAGCAGCAGGGGCGCCAGCGCTTCACAGGCCTGCTGCAGTATCTCAGCGGGCTGGAACGTCTCGCAATGCAGCGACATTTTCCCGGTTTCAATTTTTGATAAATCCAGGATGTCGTTAATCAGGGTGAGTAACTGACGGCCCGACTTGATGATTTTGTCCAGGTCCTGCTGGAATTGGGGGCGGTCAATCTCGCCTCTGTCTTCCAGTTCGTCGTGCAGCATTTCGCTATAGCCGATGATCGCGTTGAGCGGTGTGCGCAGCTCGTGACTGACGTTGGCCAGGAAGATACTTTTGGCAGCGTTGGCCTCGTCGGCCGAGTCCCGCGCTTTGTGCACATCGTAGATGGCGTTGCGCAACTTGTCAGACATATCATTAAAGGCGTCGGCCAGGTCGCCCAGTTCACCGGTGTCGTCGATGTTGTCTATACGGTAGTTGAGATCTCCGCTGCCGAAGCGCTCTGTGCCGGTCTTCAGGCTTTGCAGCGAGGTGTTGGTATAGCGCACCAGGAAAAAGCCCAGCGTGGCGGTGAGGAAGATGGAGGCGAAAAAAGCGATCACTGTGATGCGGTCGGTGAGGGCGATGGTGCGATCGATGATGG
This sequence comes from uncultured Halieaceae bacterium, assembly GCA_965363655.1. Lineage (GTDB taxonomy): Bacteria > Pseudomonadota > Gammaproteobacteria > Pseudomonadales > Halieaceae > Marimicrobium. The sequence goes on from CBDTVJ010000347.1 coordinate 1,553, forward strand.
TAGAGCGCTGCACCGCGATAAAGGCCTGGCGCTGCTCCAGATCCTTCAGGCGCTGGCTCGCCTCGAGGAAGGGCAGCGGGTCTTCCATGTCCATCTCCAGCTCGGTTTTGTTGTAATTGCGGTAGAACTCCAGCCACCCTTCAAGCAATCTACTGCTGCTCTGCCACAACTGCTCGTAGTGGAGTTCAGTGACATTGTGACTCAAGCGCCCCAGTCTCTGGATCTTGCCGATGATGGTCGCTATAGCTTCTTCAGCCTGCACCAGTTCGGTTTTATCAAGCTGGTCCTCTGTGGTATCTCGCAGGGTGGCGAGAACCAGGGTCTGTTGCCGCTGGTCTTCGAGCTGTTTTTTGATTTCAGAGGATAATTGAGCGGCACTGACCGAATCGCGGTAGGCGATCATACTTTCATTTCTCGCGAAGCTACCCCAGAAGTGAGTTCCAACGTTGACCGCGAACAGGATAAGAATAGTAACCAGGGACAGGGTAAGGCGACGACGTAAGCTCATGCGCGGGTGAGCTTCTCGATTTTTATCAGTAATCCCGGGAAGTCGACTGGCTTGGTGGCAAAGTCGTCACAGCCCGCCTCCAAGGCATTGAGCCTGTCAGACTCCATGGCGTGAGCGGTGAGGGCGATAATCGGCAGGTGGCTGATACTCTCGTCGGCTTTTGCCTGGCGGCTGGCGGTCCAGCCATCCAGGATAGGCAGATTCATATCCATCAGGACTACGTCGGGCTGATCGGCCCGCATGATGTTCAGTGCCTGCTGGCCGTTGCCCGCTGTAACGACCTCCAGACCGGCGCGCCTGAGGCGCCGGGTCATCATGTCCTGGTTGAGCTCGTTGTCTTCTACCAGCAGCACCAGTTTCTTATCAGTCAAGCGGGCTTCTCCATGATCTGGTGTACCAGGATAGCCGCATTGATGCCCTTCACGTTGATCTTCTGGCTGTTGCTCACGGCGTAATCCCCTTGTAGGGCCTGCAGGGTGCTGTCTGATATCAGTATTTCGCCACCGGCGGTAAAATCTTCAATGCGCGAGGTCACGTTCATGGGGTGGCCCACGAAGCCGTATTTGCTGCGTCGCTCGGAACCGATATTTCCAGCGATCACATCGCCAGTGTTGATGGCTATGCCGGTGCTGATTGCGGGCAGGCCCTCGGCCTCGTTGAGGGCGTTGATATCTGCCATTGCCGCCTGCATGGCCAGGGCGCACTGTACGGCGCGGTCCGCATCATCGTCCCGGTACTGTGGGGCGCCGAATACCGCTAGTATGGCGTCGCCAATAAACTCGTCGATAGTGCCCTGGTGGGCCATGATGATATCCGTCATGGCACCCAGGTAGCGGTTGATAATGGTGACAACCTGGGTGGGTTCCAATTGCTCACTGAGGGTGGTGAACCCGCGGATGTCGGACAGCATGATGCTGACATTGCGCAGATCGCCGCCCAACTCCAGTCCTTCCGGGCGCTCCAGGATGTCCGTGACGATTTCGTCGGACAGGTAACGCCCAAAGGTGGCGCGGATAAATTTCTCATTGCGCTCCAACTGCTGGCGATACTGCTCTTCTTTATCGTGCCAGCGCTTGCGCTCGATGCCGGCCTTGATGCGCGCCTGTAGCAGGACCGGATTAAAGGGCTTGAACAGGTAATCATCGGCGCCGGCTTCAATGCACTCGATAATGCCATCCATATCCTGGCTGCCTGAGATCACGATGACGGGTGTGGCGCGCCAGTCCGGGTGCTCTTTTATACGGCGCAGGACTTCGCGGCCATCCATTCCGGGCATAAGCAGGTCCAGCAACACCACATCCACATCGCTATGTTCCAGGGCCTGTAGAGCTTCCTCGCCACTGGCCGCGGTGACTACAAAGTGACCGATACGTGACAGGTTGCGGGCGACCAGTTCGCGGTTTTCCTGACGATCGTCCACTGCCAGGATGAACCCGGGGTCAGACTGCACTATACGGCTGTCGTCCGCAGGTGGACGGCTGTTGCCACTGGCGGCCTCCTGTACCATCTGCAGCAGGGAGACGAGTGTGGCATTCATGTCCGGGTGTTGGGCTCCGATATCCTCCTGCAGCATTTCAGCGTAGCCGCGCAGGGCGGCCAGCACATTCATGAGGTCATGGCGATCCGCGGGCTCGGGGTCCCCCAGCATCTGTTCCAGCCGGGTGGCGGCGCTGAGCATATGGGAAAAATCCGCCGTCGCGTCCTCTCCCAGAGTGCCCTGCAGGCGCTCGAAGGTCTGCCGCAATGCTGCGATATCCGCTAGCATTTGGTGGCTCCACTCATAGGTGGCTTGGCTGGTGCTACTGGTCATGAATTGGTGTGCCTGGCAAATCCCGTGATTCGATAACTAATACAGCGCTTGCTGCGCGCCCCGGTTGAGCAGTGCCGGTGAGGAGCCTCATTTCACCTGCCCTTTCTTTTTGTTACATAACTGGAGTATAACGAGGTGCGAGGAACTGTGGAAACGTGTAATTTACCCCCACAGATGCAGGAAGTGGAGCAAATTTGCTTACAAAGGTGCGTTTTCCCAAAACTTTGGGTTATTATTATTGGCGTTGCATTACGGACTGGGCTTAAAAAGGGGTTGGGAATACTGATGTTGCAGCAAGTAGAAATATTTCAGGGTCTGTCGCCGGAAGAACTGGACGCGTTGTCCGCCAGCAGTACGAGTCGATCGTTTCCCAAAAACACGGTAGTCATTCACGAAAACGATCCGGCTGATTCGCTGTTTATCATCGAGACGGGCAAGGTCAAGGTTTATTGCAGCGATAAGAATGGCAAGGAATTCATCATGAATACCCAGGGTGCCGGCGACTATTTCGGCGAACTGGCACTTCTTGACGACTCTACCCGTTCAGCCTCAGTGCGTACGGTGGAGAAATCCAGCTTCTGTATCGTTTATAAGGAAGACTTCAACCGCGTTCTGGATGAACATCCGAATATCGGTCGCCAATTGGTGCGCAACCTGGCGCAACGGGTGCGCAAGTTGACCGCTGACGTCAAGAGCCTGGCCCTGCAGGATGTCTATGGCCGGGTCGCCAATGTCCTTATGGACCTGTCGGAAGAGCGGGGTGATGGCACTTTGTATATCCCGGAGAAGCTGACACAGCAGGATATCGCTGATCGGGTGGGTGCTTCCCGTGAGATGGTGGCGCGTATTCTCAAGGATCTCACGATTGGTGAGTACATCCGGTTTGAGGGTCGGCATATCATTATTAATACCCGGCTTCCTGCCAAGTACTAGCTCTGGCTTAGGGCTTAGGGCTATTGCGGCGATTCGGGGATATCACTCTGGATTGTCGCGGGGATTGGTGGGGGAAAGCCCCAATCGGTTGGAACCCCAAGCCCTCTTGGGGCTTTACCCCACCAAACCCCGCTAATATCGAGAAAATCCTACGATGGTTGGAGTTCAGCCCGGGTTGGCATAAGCCGACGTAAGGGCGTGGGGTTCCAACCGCACGTTGGCTTATGCCAACCCGGGCTGAAC
>CBDTVJ010000348.1:0-5003 GCA_965363655.1 uncultured Halieaceae bacterium
GCCGGTACTTTGCAATTGATCTGCCTGGCTGTGGATTTTTTCCAGTATTTCCAGAGACCGGAGATAGCAGTGGAACAACAGGTCTTCCTTGTTCTTGATGTGATAGTAGAACGCGCCCTTGGAGACGTTGAGTTGTTCCGCAATCTCATCCAGCGAGGTGCCATTAAACCCCTGTTTGTTGAAGAACCAGGTGCCGGTCTTGAAAAAGGCTTCCTGCTTGAGTCGGTTCTGTTCTTCCCGGTTGAAGCCCTGGAGGCTCGCACCCTCACCACTTGCGTAATTCATCCTGGCCGGGAGATAGGTTTGCTCACCGCCAAAGATACCGTGGGCAAGAATATCCAGCGCCTGCCTGGCAGTATCGTGAACCTGCCCCGTGGGAATGCTATGCAACCATGAGAAAGTCCAGTCGACGGAGCCGAGGATCGCCCGGGTCGTGGAAGTGGGCTCACAGGCTCGCAAGGAGCCGTCGGCGACACCCTCGCGAATATAACCACGCAGTCTCTTGAACATAGCGATATACCGAGCCTCGACCTCTGCGCGATGCGGCCCCTTGAGAGCGGCGATTTCCAGCAGGGCGGCGATGTGGGGAGCCCTGCCTTCCTGAGCGTCCAGCCAGTTGTCGAAATGCCGAAAAAAGAAGGCCGATGCCCGGTCCAGGGGTTTGGCATGCTTTTTCTCGATCTCATCAAGGCAGTGGAGATGGTGTTCCAGTGCTGCCATATAACACTGGTAGATCAGGTCTTCTTTTGTCTTGACGTAGTAGTACAGGCTGGTTTTGGTCAAACCCAGGCTTTCCGCGATATCCCGCAGCGTGGTAGCGCGGGAGCCCTTGGAATTAAAAAGCTTGGCCGCCTGCGACAAAATTGCCGTGCGCTTGGCATCGTGCTGCGCGGTGCGGTTGAACGGAGAGGAATCGCCGCCCTGGTCGGAGGGGTTGTCTGCTGTCATACACGAGAGCTTCGGGTCGTGGGAAGCTCATAACCTACTGCTAATTCTAAGATTTCAACTTTAAGTATTATTTTTGTCGCTGTCTAGCAGAGTGTGGTGAAAAGTGTGGTGAAAAGTGTGGTGAAAAGTGTGGGGAAAAGAGGTCTAGGAAACATGGATTTTTACATCCAGCCACTTGCGGGAGCGATAGCGGTGCAACAGCATGGTTGCCTTGATGCTGTAATCGATAATCATCACACCGAAGATCCAGTAGATAGATAGCCCCAGCCACAGGAAGACCAGCGCTGGAATCAGGCGTCCGAAGATGATGCCACAGAAGGTGGCGATCAATGGAAATCGGGTGTCACCAGCGCCCCGTAATGCTCCCCCCAGCGCAAATTCACAGGCCATCAGGGGATGGGCGAGGGCGATCATGTAGATGAAGGTTACAGTGAGGCTGATAACTTCAGGATCCTCAATCATGAAACCGGCCAGATCCTGCGCGAACCAGGCCAGCAGGATAGAGAGGAATATCATTGCCGCCAGCGCCATACGCAGTGACCGGGATACAGCCATCATCGCCAGTTCGGGCTGCCCGGCTCCCAGTTGTTGCCCCACCAGGGTAGCGGCGGCGATACCGAAGCCGAAACCGATCACAATGGAAAATGCCACCAGGCTGATACCTATCCCGTAAGCGGCGTAGGCCTCCGTGCCGTATTGGGCCACGATGGCGAAAAAGACCAGGAAGGCAAGTTGCACCAGCGCCTGCTCCGCCACGGAGGGCGCGCCGATACTGACCAGCTGTCGCGCACTTACCCAGTCTATTGCGGCTTGCTTCACAGGCTTGAGGTTGAACTTGCCGCGCCACCAGACTGCAGTAAACACAACCGTAATCAAGGCCGAGCCAAAACTACCGCCCAGGGAAACGCCGGCTACCCCCATTTCGGGCAACGGGCCTATCCCGAACGCGAGCATGTAGGCGAAGGCAATGTTAAGCGCAGAGCTGAAAATGAGAAACAACAGCGGTGTGATCACGTCGCCGGTTGCCCGCAGCGCGGTGCCCAGCATCATATTAATAGCTGCGAATACATTGAAAAGACCGAGCCAGAAAATGAAGGTGGCGGCCAGTTGAGTGGTCTCCTCATCCAGCCCGAAAAGACCTGCAATGGCTTTGGGCATGATAAGTACGGGGATGCTGAGTACCGCAGCAAGCGAGATACCCAGGGCCATGGATGTCCAGGTGACAGTTTCTGCCTTCGCGACTTCCTTCGCGCCCCAGGCGCGGGCAATCATGGCCGTGGCTGCTACCGACACACCCATCAGGATAGCCTGCACCAGGAAAAATACGCGATGACCGGTGGTGACTGCTGCCACCTCGCTGGTACCCATCTGGGCCACGATCTTGATATGCATAAAGCCGACTGTCGTGAACAGCAGGTTGGAGGTAATAGTAGGCCATGCCAAACGCCAGACGCTGCGGTTGGTGGAGTTGGGTCTACCTGGGGTGGAAGTGGGCAAATGAGCTTCTCGTTAATTGAAGCTCATTCTAACAGTTAAGGGGAGAGTTAGGAGGCTGGTGCCAACTGCTTGCAGTGCCGGTGGCGAAAGCAGTCGGTAGTGTGATCGTTTACCATGCCGGTGGCCTGCATATAGGCATACATGATGGTGGAGCCGACAAAGGTAAATTCACGTTTCTTGAGATCTTTGCTCAGCTGATCGGAAAGTGGGCTGGTGGCGGGTACCTCCGCCATGGACTTCCAGCGATTCTGAATCGGTTTCCCATTGACGAATTTCCAGATGTAGTCGGCAAAGCTACCGTGCTCGGCCTGCACAGCCAGAAAGGCGCGGGCATTTTTGCGGGTGCCGTAGACCTTCAGTCGATTGCGTACTATGCGACTGTCCAGCAGCATCTTGTCCAGTCGCTTGTCGCTGTAGCGGGCGATTTTCGCGGCATCAAAGTCATCGAACAATTCCCGATAGCCCTCGCGCTTGCGCAATATGGTGATCCATGAGAGTCCCGCCTGGGCACCTTCCAGGACCAGGAATTCGAATAGTGTGCGGTCATCGCGCACCGCTACCCCCCATTCCTCATCGTGGTATTGCACGTACAGGGTGTCATCACCACACCAGGAACAACGCTTGGTCATAGAACTATCCTCTCGACGGTGAGCAGTATGGTGGGCTGCAACTGTAGTGTCTATAGACGGTGGTGCTGCCGGGTGGCAGGTGCTTTTTGCCTGTGCCAAACTGGCGCCACTAATCGCGAGTGGCAAACAGATGACAGACACAATTCTTTATGAACGGACCGGCCATGTAGGGCGACTGGTATTGAATAATGCCAGCAAGCACAACTCCCTGGGCAGGAAACAGCTCGACGGTATTCAGGCCCGTCTGGCAGAGGTGGCCGCTGACAAGCAGATTCGGGTACTGGTAGTGACTGGTGCAGGTGACAAGACTTTCTGCGCTGGCGCCTCCTTACAGGAATTGAGTGCTGGCGAAATTGGCGATGACGCCTTTCAGAACATGACTGAGCGATTGGCCGACATGGCGATCCCCACCATCTGTGCCGTGAATGGCGATGTGTATGGGGGTGGTGTGGAACTGGCGCTGAGCTGCGATTTTCGTATCGGGGTGGAGGGCTGTCGAATGCGGGTTCCGGCGGCCGCCATAGGCCTGTGCTATCCACTGCCTGGAATACGGCGCTTTATAAGCAGCCTGGGTCTCAATGTGGCCAAGCGAATACTGGTTGCGTCCGAGCAGTTCGAATCGGGCGCCTTGCTCGATATAGGTTTCCTGGATCAATTGGTGGCAGCCGAGAACCTGGAACAGGTAGTCACCCAACGAGCACAGCATATTGGGGCGCTGGCACCCCTTGCAGTGCAGTCCATGAAGAGCCTGCTGCAGGAAGCGGCTGAGGTTCATATCGACTCCAAGCGAGCCAGGCAGTTGTCCGAACTTTGTCTTGAATCAGAAGACTTGCGGGAAGGGTTTGCCGCCAAGCGTGAAAAGCGTAGCCCGAGGTTTCAGGGAAAGTAGATTTGTCAGCCCGCAGGCGCTAACGGCCCGTGACAACGGAGCTGCCGGTCCACGGCCAGCCAGGGTAAACCGAGGTTCTCCAGCCACTTAATGCCACTGGCTTCAGTTTTGAGCCTGGCGACACTGGCTGCGCTGCACGCGGTAAGGCAATTATCGGCGATAACGGCAACACTGAGCAGCCCGGGTATGGACTGCCCATCTACCGGGCTCAGGGCGCGTCCGAAACGCTCCCCACTCCGGACCACCGCCTGTTCATAGTCGCCACGGATTGCGTAGCCCTTGTTATTCAATTTCAATCTGGCTATCGCAGTGCGGGCGCCCTTGGGAAAGCGTGAGCCTACCAGCCAGTTTGCGCCATCAGGCTGTTTGCCGACGGTGGCTATATCCTGGTCCATTTCGATCAAGGCGTTATTCGCCCCGTTTTTCATCAACACTTTCCGCACCGAATCAATGGCATAGGGACGAATGCAACTATTGAGGTCGACCAGCATACCCTTCCTGGATAAATGGGCGCCTTCCCCGGTCAATTCCAGGTGGCGCCAACCGACGAGTTTCAGCATGCCCTCAAGCTGTCCAACAGAGGCCCGCAGAGCGCCCTTACTATCGTAGCAGTCCTGCAGGATTCGTGTGGTGGGATCAAAGATATGCTTGCTCTCTTCCCACAGGGCATCGACATAGCGGAAGAGGCTGAGGGATTCCGCATCAAGTGGTATGCGCGAGCCGGTGCCTGCCGACTGGTTAATGAGACTGATGATACTGTCCGGGTTGAAGGAACTGAACTTGCCCTCCAGTCGGCTCATTTCCTCTTGGCAGGGGGACAGCAGTTCAGAGCCCCGGCCATCGGTGTTATCGACCACGAGACGACATGTCCTACCGAAAGCATGGAACCGAATTTCACTCTTGTTCACAATGCCCTGCCAAAATCTATTGTTTCCCCGCCTTCCAATGGCCAAAGCGCCTGTTGTCGCGGGCGATTTATCAGTATGGTCTCGAAGGCCACAATGTACCATTGCAGCAGGTGGGCTGACTAGTTGGTTTGG
>CBDTVJ010000349.1:0-5003 GCA_965363655.1 uncultured Halieaceae bacterium
TCTACGAAGGCAAGCTCTACTGATCGAGACAACGGGGGATCCACAATGGGTCGATAGTCGAGCTCGGGGCGCAGTAACGAATATCTTGGGATCATGCTGACTCCTACACCATCGTAAACCAGGCTTTGTATCCAATCCTCGCGCTCGCAACGAAAAACGACATTCAGCTCAAGCCCGCGCTCTGCGGAAAAATCATGCGTCTCTTGCCGGAACTCACAGTGCAAGCGCTCCACGTAGCGGTGCTTTACCACTTCCTCCAGGGGTACCCGATCAAAGCTTGCCAGCGTATGTCCGGGCGGGAATACGACGACTATCGGCTCTTCAAACAGCTTTACGTGGCGAAGACGCGGATGAGCCGGGCCGTGGCTGGCGCAAAATACTGCATCCAGGCCGCCTGTTAATAGCAGGTCAGGGACAACAGATGGTGTCACATCGTGCAATATGACGGAGATCTTGGGGTGGCTCATTTGAAAGGCATTCAGCATAAGGCCCAGCAGACTGGGCCCAACCGTGCACATCACGCCAACATTCAACTCCCCCAAATCACCCGAGACGATAGATTTCGCTGTCGTGCGAACCAGCTGGCGGGTACGGTTGATGCGTTCGAAATGCTCTCGCACGCCGCGGCCAAGCTCCGTCAGTTCAGTAAAGCGCCCATCACGACACACCAGTTCACCACCCAGCTCGTCTTCGAGGCGTTTGATTCCCTGGGTTAACGCAGGTTGCGATACATGGCAGCGCTCAGCGGCACGTGTAAAATTGAGCGTTTCAGCGAGCGCCAGAAAATAGCGGACCTGATTAAAATCCATTCTTACTATTTACCCCGAGGCGGAACGATGCGTCGCAGCGCGGTTTAACGGCTAGGGCGCCACAAGTCAATGGAGCGCCTGCGTTCTGACGCGGCCAGTACCACTTCTGACAATGATGGGTAGCGAAGTGTTCTGGGTTGCCAACGGAGTATATCACCCGGCCCCCGGATGACCATCCATTTGCCGCACCTGATGTCAGGGCTTTTTTGGGCCATTGCAAAGCACTCGAACGATTGAAGTAAGGAGGCTCGCTCGTTTGCGGGCATAAGTTTGTCCAGCAGGCGCTAGTTTTCCGCATCTATCTTATGCAAGGCGAGGGCGTTCATGCAGAATCTCAATCCGCTGGGCTGAGGCCCGTCAGGGAAAACATGCCCCAGGTGACTATCACAGGTGTTACAGGTGGTCTCGACACGAGTCATGCTGTGGGATTTATCCGAGTGATACGCGATGGCGTTTTCTGCTAGTGGCTGATCGAAAGATGGCCAACCGGTTCCCGATTCAAACTTCGTTGATGAATTGAACAAGGGCGTGTCGCAGCACACACAATTGTACTGGCCTGGTTCGAGCAAGCTACACATACCTGAGCTGTGAGCCCGTTCTGTGCCCTTTTCGCGGGTAATTGTGTACTGCTCTGGAGTGAGAATCGCACGCCATTCCGCGGATGTTTTCTCGACACGTCGATCAGGCGGAGGGTTGCCCTTGCTGGCGAATTGTGTCACTTCGGTCCATGTTAACATTTTGCTGGCTCCTAAATTAACTCGTACCGTTATTGCAGTGGCTAACGCAGTAGTAGCTATGCATGGTGCAACTACCGCGCTTACACTTATCATTTCCGTGCCTAAGGTTATCCTAACAAAATGACGAGTCCAGCAGAAATAGGCTGTTGATTGCCAGTGATAATTGCCGCTTATCGAAATAAGGGATTTTTTGCGGCGAAAATACAAGCAGAGCATCCAGGGCGTGGACGCCGAACGAAGAGGGGGCCTCAACGCCAGCAGAATTATCAACTGTCTAAGATAGGATTAAAGGATACACAGCTGTCCGCTGAAACCCGTATGGAGTTGCGAACCGCGCACGTGACAAATTCGGGTCGCTTCGTCGATTTGACCCATCTAATCGCCGTGAATTTCTAAAACGTGAGGCTAATTTTATTCATGCGCGTCGTCTGCGTCCTGTAACCATTGCACGAGTTTTTCGCCATCAAAGTGAAAATCACTGAACACCACCTCATTCTTTCCATTAATGAGAATAAACCAAGGTGTGCCGAGTGTTTGGTAATCCTGCATGATGGTAGGGGGTTGCCCGGCAATCGCATCGTGGCCGAATGGAAGCTGAAGATCGTATCGCTGCTGTGTCTCTCGTAAACGATCGAAGGTGTTAGATTCAAAACCTTCAAATACCGTCTGCACGACTGCGAATCCGACGCTTAGCGGCGTAAGTGCGGTCACCAGTCGCTGTAACGTAGGAAATCCGGCGCTGTGACAACCTGGGCACCAATGTTGAAAGCAATAAATTACTTTCAGGTTAGATCCAAGTTCATCAAGCGTCAGAGACACTCGCGGCTTACCGTCACCATCAATCCACTGGGCGACACGCAATTCGGGTGCCTGCACACTCGCCATAGGGTCAGATCGTGTCGCCACTATGATCCCTCACGTTGGGGCAAACGCCATTCGGGTCTTACGAAATGGCACGTATAGCCATTCGGTAAGCGTGCCAGGTAGTCCTGGTGCTCGGGCTCCGCCTCCCAGAAGTCACCGGCGGGTGCCACTTCTGTGACTACTCTCCCGGGCCACAATCCGGATGCATCGACATCTGCAATAGTGACCTGCGAAACGTGCAACTGTTCATCACTCGTGTAGTAAATACCCGAGCGGTATGACATACCTTGATCATTCCCTTGGCGTTTTTCTGTGGATGGATCGTGGATCTGAAAGAAGAATTCCAACAGTTGACGATAGTTGATTACAGTGGGATTAAATACAATTTCGATAGCTTCGGCGTGCGTTCCGTGATTTCGGTAGGTTGCATTGGGTACATCACCGCCGCTATAACCCACTCGTGTTGAGACAACTCCTGGTATTTTCCGAATCAGATCCTGCATACCCCAAAAACACCCGCCCGCCAATATGGCGCGCTCCTGCGCGGAATCAGTCATGTGTCCTCCTGCTCAAAACAATTGCCTAATTACGTGTAAGTCTCTCATATTCCAGGACCCCGGTGACATCCATCGGCCCAAGCCTGTTCAGGGCGGATACATAATCGACCAATAGATCCAGCTCGCGGCCCGACAGGCTGTCGAAACCGGGCATGTGAATCGCCTGGCGTTCGATAAAAAATGCCGCGATCGGCCCTTCGATCAGGCGCTCGGTCAAATCTGGATTCGTGCCCCGGGTTATCCAGGCTTCTACGCCAGCGGGCGACGCATTGTTTGTCAGCGCGCGAAAATCCCTGCCGAAAAACCCCGGTATGTAGCCCTTTAGAGCACCCTTGTTCGGGAATCCTCCCTGCCCCAGTTCGCCGTGGCACTGAAAGCAGTAATACCTGCGCGCGAGTCGCTCTCCCGCAAGTAGTCGGTTCGCATTGAGATCACGGATGCGTTCCTCAAAGGTATTGCGCACCAGCACTGACGCAAAAAAGGCCAGGAAATCCTCACAGCGGCCTTCATACTTCAGGTGCTGATCTTCAAGCGAACGGTTGTTACAGCTCAGGGCTCTGTCATCCGGACTTATCTGGTCATCCATGCCGTGACAACCCAGACAGGAATAGACGCCGGGGCTCGCAGCCCCACGTGCTACCGGAGAGCTTTCTGGTACCATTCGGTAGGCTACCGAAAGCAGTAAGAACACCAGACCCGTAGCGAAAACCGTTACCGCTAACACCCTTACGGGGTATTGAATCAATAGTTCTCGGGTCGTAACAACGGATATCCTTCGGTATATATCCAGTCTGTCTTTTGTGCCGGTATATGACAGCCGAGACACTCTGTCCGGTAGTCTTGCGTCACGGCATCATCACTGCCCACATTAAATAGAGACCATCCCCAGCCATCACCCCACAAGGGGTTGTCCTTGAATCTTCTCTGGGTATCTTTGACCATTACGAACCAACCCTCATATTTCCCTGCCCTGCTGACAGTGCCCGTTGTCATCGCAGAGGTCTCTCCCTTGAGCAACTCCTTAATGATAACCGCACCGTCAGGGAAGGATTGGTGTTCACGAAAGTACTCAACAACACCCGGCTGCGTGTAAACATTGTGCAAACCGGCGGCACCATGGCCGCTGGCCTCACTACTTCGCTGCACATCCTTTTCGGCAATCGACCAGGTACCAAGAAATACCCATTTGGTTTGAAAGTCGTCGGGAAGCACTATTTTTCCCTTTGCGTCCACCCACTCGCTGTAGGTCGATTCAAATGATGACAACCCCTCGGCGCTGGCAACCGAAACCAACGCGGACATAATGAGTAGAAGGCAGCCCGGCAGAAAAACTGCAATGCCAGGGCTGCACCGGGAGGTATCACAGTGCAAACTCATGCCATTACTCCGGCAACTTCAGTGGCTCTACAATCGGGCGGTACAGATCCATATAGACCATGTCTTCCGAGGCATTAGCTATATGGCACCCCGCACAGGCTGCAATAGGCGCTGGCGCCGCAGAGGCTTCGTAGGGAGCGGCATGATGACCAAAGTTGTAAAAGCCCCAGTTTTTGGACTCACCGAAACGCGTTGAATCTTTTACGGAAACATCCATGCCGTTGACCGCGCCGGGAAAGTACCCACGCCCGGAAGGCTCATATCGAGAGCCGTCTTTCTCAGTCGCCTTCCCGCCGGTTAATTGCAGCTCTTTTGCCATCATTGTACCCTCCGGCCATTCACCATGGTCGCGATAGTACTGAAACGCCTCCGGCTGAACGTAGACGTTGTGAAATTCCGGAAAACTAGCATGCCCGCCATTCAGGCCATTGGGCGTAAGTGGCGCGCCAATAAACACCCAGCGACGAAAGTTTTTGGGCTGCAGGAGCACCATTGGATCATCGGCGGCCCATTCAGGGGCGTTCGTAATATGTTGGTAACTCTTCGAGAATGTTGACGGCTCGCCTTTATAATCACTCTGTGCCGATGCGGAACCGACGGCGAAGACCCCCGCCACGGCCAATGTGATAGCTGCTACTGTACTTGCTGTGCTCATATCC
>CBDTVJ010000350.1:0-4981 GCA_965363655.1 uncultured Halieaceae bacterium
CCGATGGTGCCTACGTTGACGTGGGGCTTGGTACGTTCAAATGCTGCTTTTGCCACTTTTCTTCACCTCTATTAGTAAGCTATAAGCTACTGGTTCTTGGATATAATTGCGTCGGCGATATTGTTCGGCGCTTCAGCGTACTTGGAGAACTCCATGGTATAGGTCGCACGACCCTGAGTGGCAGATCGCAGATCTGTTGCGTAGCCAAACATTTCCGCCAGGGGAACGTCCGCGGTAACTACTTTACCCGAAGGATTCTCTTCCATACCGGCAATCAACCCGCGACGACGGTTGAGGTCGCCGACCACATCACCCATATTTATTTCGGGCGTTACCACTTCAACTGCCATGATGGGCTCTAACAGTACCGCACCACCTTCACTGGAAAGCTTCTTGGTTGCCATTGAAGCGGCGATTTTAAACGCCATTTCATTGGAGTCCACATCGTGGAAAGAACCATCGTACAAAGTTGCTTTCAAGCCCAACAGGGGGTAGCCCGCCAATACGCCATTTCGCATCTGCTCCTGGATACCCTTTTGTACAGCAGGTATATATTCGCGGGGAACATTACCACCAACGATCTCGTTGACGAACTCCAGTCCTTCCGCATTGCTGTCTTCACCCGGTTCGAACCTGATCCAGACGTGACCATACTGACCACGACCACCGGATTGTCGTACAAACTTACCCTCAATCTCGGAAGTATTACGAATTGCTTCACGATAGGCCACCTGGGGCTTACCGATGTTCGCTTCAACACTGAACTCACGGCGCATGCGGTCAACCAGAATATCCAGGTGTAGCTCTCCCATGCCGGAGATAATGGTCTGGCCAGTCTCTTCGTCGGTCTTAACGCGAAAAGAGGGGTCTTCCTGAGCCAATTTGCCCAATGCCACGCCCATCTTTTCCTGATCAGGCTTGGACCTGGGCTCTACCGCAACTGAAATCACGGGTTCCGGGAATTCCATGCGCTCAAGCACGATAGGCCTGCCGATATCACACAGGGTGTCCCCGGTAGTAACATCCTTAAGACCCACCGCAGCTGCGATATCCCCAGCCAGGACTTCCTTGATTTCCTCGCGGCTGTTGGAGTGCATCTGCACCATACGACCCACGCGCTCTTTCTTCTCTTTAACGGAGTTGAAGATGCCAGTGCCACTTTCCAACTTACCGGAGTAAACACGGAAGAAAGTCAGCGTACCCACAAAAGGATCGGTGGCAATCTTGAATGCCAACGCTGCGAAAGGCGCATTGTCGTCGGCTTCACGGACTTCAACAGTGTGATCGGCATCCAGCAAGGTACCTTCAATCGCCTTAACTTCCTCGGGCGAAGGCATGTAGTCAATAACCGCATCCAACATGGCCTGTACGCCCTTGTTCTTGAAGGCAGAACCGGCCAGAACAGGGATAATTTCATTGGCCAGGGTACGGGTACGAATACCCTGCTTGATTTCTTCCTCGGTGAGCTCCTCACCTTCGAGATATTTTTCCATCATCTCGTCGGAGCCATCTGCCGCGGCTTCAATCATGAAATCACGCATTTCGCTGACTTTATCAACCATGTCCTCAGGGACATCAGCGTATTCAAAAGTCATACCCTGATCGGCTTCATTCCAGAAAATAGCCTTATTCTTGACCAGATCAACAACGCCCTTGAACTCATCTTCAGCGCCAATGGTCATCTGCAACGGCACCGGATTGGCACCCAGACGCTCCTTCAACTGACTAACAACCATATCGAAATCTGCACCAGCGCGGTCCATCTTGTTAACAAAGACCATGCGGGGAACTTCGTACTTGTTTGCCTGACGCCAAACTGTCTCAGTCTGGGGCTGCACACCTGAAGAGCCGCACAGCACGACAACAGCGCCATCGAGAACACGCAAGGAACGCTCGACTTCAATAGTGAAGTCAACGTGCCCGGGGGTATCGATGATATTGACGCGGTGATCCTCATACTGGGCATCCATGCCTTTCCAGAAACAGGTGGTTGCCGCAGAAGTGATAGTGATACCACGCTCCTGCTCCTGTTCCATCCAGTCCATGGTGGCTGCACCATCATGCACCTCACCAATCTTGTGAGACAGGCCAGTATAGAAAAGAACACGCTCAGTGGTCGTAGTCTTACCCGCATCCACGTGGGCGCAAATACCGATATTGCGGTACCGACTTATAGGCGTCTTACGTGCCACGATTAAATCCCCAATAAATTGTTGATGGACAACAAATTAGAAACGGTAGTGAGAGAAAGCCTTGTTCGCTTCCGCCATACGATGCACATCTTCGCGCTTCTTCACGGCATTACCCTTGCCCTGTGATGCGTCGATGATTTCCCCAGCGAGACGCTGGCGCATGGACTTCTCCCCGCGATTACGGGCGTATTCGACCAGCCAGCGCATAGAAAGTGCTATGCGACGGGCAGGACGCACTTCAACCGGCACCTGGTATGTCGCACCACCTACGCGGCGGGACTTTACTTCCACCATGGGTGCAATGTTTTCCAGTGCCTCATCAAAGGCCTCTATGGGATCTTTGTTAAGGCGATCCTTAACGATTTCCAGAGCCCCGTAAACGATGGTCTCTGCGACTGATTTCTTACCACTCACCATGACATGGTTCATGAATTTTGCCAAAGTCACGTTGCCAAATTTGGGATCTGGCAGTATTTCGCGTTTGGCGACTACTCTTCTTCTCGGCATGATTTTGCCCTTCTCTCTCTTCAGGTGATCCGAACACCGACCTGCCACATAGGTGGAGGAGGCAGGGGTTCGGCCTTACTTACGTCGTTTGCTTGGTTGCGCTAGCAGGTCTTACTTAGGACGCTTGGCACCGTACTTGGAGCGACCATTCTTACGGTCTGCTACTCCAGAGGTATCCAGGCTGCCACGCACGGTGTGATAACGCACACCTGGCAAGTCCTTTACACGTCCGCCGCGAATCAGAACCACACTGTGTTCCTGCAGGTTGTGTCCTTCACCACCGATGTACGAGGAAACCTCGTAACCGTTGGTGAGACGCACCCTACAGACTTTACGCAGTGCAGAGTTCGGCTTCTTCGGCGTAGTTGTGTAGACGCGTGTACACACACCGCGGCGCTGCGGACAGCTCTGCAGGGCGGGTACGTCGCTCTTTTCTACTTTGCGCTTCCTAGGCTTACGAACCAGTTGGTTGATCGTTGCCATTCAGTTAGAACTCCAAAAAATATAGTTGTGTTTTATGGCCTTAGGGCCTCCCCTACCGTCTCAAGGCAGCTCCGGTCAAAGCCCCAACAACAAGCCATACGAAACTACCCCTTAAATGGGGAGGCGGCATTCTATAGATGCTCGGGAAGGGAGTCAACCCGGCATTGCACCTAATTCCACCGCCCCAAGGCGTGGAAATTAGGTGCTTTAACACTCCCTTATTAGGCCGTTTTCCTGTACCCTAGCGCCCTATTTTTTGACCCCGAAACTTTAATCGATAGAGAAGCACAATGTCCGACTTATCCCTGTACAGAAACATAGGCATCTTCGCCCACGTTGACGCCGGAAAAACAACCACGACCGAGCGCATTCTGAAGCTGACTGGCAAAATCCATAAAACCGGTGAAGTTCACGACGGCGCGGCCACAACTGACTTTATGGAACAGGAGCAGGAGCGCGGAATTACTATCCAGTCTGCTGCTACTACATGTTTCTGGAAGGATCATCGGTTAAACATTATCGATACTCCCGGACACGTTGACTTTACCGTAGAGGTTTATCGCTCACTAAAAGTCCTCGATGGCGGTGTGGGGGTTTTCTGTGGTTCTGGTGGTGTTGAACCTCAATCAGAAACCAACTGGCGCTATGCTAACGAGTCTGAAGTTGCTCGTATCATTTTCGTCAACAAGCTGGACCGCATAGGCGCTGACTTCCTGCGTGTTGTTGACCAGGTTAAAAAGGTTCTGGGCGCAAACCCGCTGGTTATGGTGCTGCCAATCGGTCGCGAAGATGACTTCATCGGTGTTGTCGACCTGCTGAGCCGAAAAGCCCACATATGGCCAGACCCGGGCAATCCCGAAAAGTTCGACATTACTGACGTGCCGGAAGATATGGTTGCTGAAGTCGAGGAATGGCGGGAGAAACTGCTCGAAATGGCCGTCGAGCAGGATGACGACCTGATGGAAGCCTACCTTGATGGTAATGAGCCTGCCATGGAAGACATCAAGCGTTGTATTCGTGATGGTACTCGCAAGCTGGACTTCTTCCCCACCTACTGCGGCTCAGCATTCAAGGACAAAGGCGTGCAATTGATCCTCGACGCTGTCGTGGATTACCTGCCGACCCCCACTGAGGTTGACCCCCAGCCGCTGACCGATGAAGAAGGCGAGCCAACAGGTGAATTCGCTACGGTTGCCCTTGACGAGCCACTGCGCTCATTGGCCTTCAAGATCATGGACGACCGCTTTGGTGCACTGACCTTTGTGCGCATCTATTCAGGTGTACTTAACAAGGGCGATACTATTCTCAATTCATTTACCGGTAAGACCGAGCGCATTGGCCGTATGGTCGAGATGCACGCGAATGAACGCAACGAGCTAAGCTCGGCACAAGCCGGCGACATCATCGCCATTGTTGGCATGAAGAACGTGCAAACCGGCCATACGCTGTGTGACCCCAAGCACCCCTGTACGCTGGAAGCGATGGTCTTTCCTGAGCCGGTAATCTCAATTGCGGTGGCCCCGAAAGACAAAGCCGGCGCCGAGAAAATGGGTATCGCGATCGGTAAAATGATTGCTGAAGATCCCTCCTTCCGTGTTGAAACTGATGAAGATTCCGGCGAGACCATTCTCAAGGGCATGGGCGAGCTTCACCTGGATGTGAAAGTCGACATCCTGAAGCGCACTTACGGCGTTGAACTGAACGTAGGGAAGCCCCAGGTTGCCTACCGTGAAACCATCACCATGGAAATTGACGATTCCTATACGCACAAGAAGCAGTCTGGTGGTTCTGGTCAGTTC
>CBDTVJ010000351.1:0-4956 GCA_965363655.1 uncultured Halieaceae bacterium
CAGCCAGCCGTCATCAAATTCACGATAGCGCGATGTGGCGGGCAGATCCCCCGCGACTTTGGCGCCCGCGTCATCGGTAATCAGGTAATAGAAGCGATTGACCGAGGCTGATTCTTTCTGGTCAACGAGATACTGCTCCACGCCCTGCAGTGACTGACCGCGATAAATCAGTTGCAGGGTCTCCAGTTCCTCCAGCACCGACTCGCCCAGTTGCACGAAGGAGGTGTAACTGAAATAGACATAAAATGCGCCCAGCAGCAGGAAGACCGAGGCGCTGAGCACCGTGACATACTTGGCGATATAACGAAACGTCAGGCTGTTGAGGACTTCCCGGACTTGCATGCCAAACGCTCAATCGCCGATGGCAGGACCCAGGCGGTAGCCGGCACCCCGCACAGTGGTGAGTAGCGGCACCCCGAAATCCCGGTCGATTTTTTGGCGCAACCTGGAGACGTGCACATCGATAACATTGGTCTGCGGATCGAAGTGATAGCCCCACACATGCTCCAGCAACATGGCGCGGGTCACAACCTGGCCGGCATGGCGCATCAGGTACTCCAACAGCTTGTATTCCCGGGGTTGCAGATTGATGGCTGTGGTTTGTCGTTGTACATGCTGTCGCAACAGATCCATGGACAGGTCATCAACCACCAGTGTGGTCAGGGTATCGTTGGCGGCCGTGGCAGCGCGGCGCTGCAGCACTTCCAGTCGGGCCAATAATTCGGCCATGGAAAACGGCTTGACCAGATAGTCATCCGCGCCACAGTGCAGGCCCTGCACCCGATCATCCACCTCACCGAGGGCGCTGAGCAGCAACACGGGCGTATTATCACCGGCCTGGCGCAAGGTTTTGAGAAGGGTCAGTCCGTCCATCCGTGGCATCATGCGGTCGATAACCATGACATCAAAAGACGCGCTGCACGCCGCCGCATACCCTGCCTCGCCATCAGACTCGTGTACACAACGATGCCCCGCTGCGGTCAATTCGGCGACGATGAAATCAGCCACCTGGCTATCGTCTTCGACCAGCAAAATATTCATCCGGCAACCCCTGCTACTGTGTAGCAATGTAGCACGCCGACAAAGCGTCCCTCAATTTACAATTCGTTAATGCGTTTAACATTGATGTTAAACTGGCAGACATGAAAGTAACCGAAAATATGCAACCGCCATCACTGCCGCGCCGGCTGACGGCCATACTCTATGACTCTTTGCTGGTGCTGGCCCTGGTTGCCGTGGTCAATGCCCTCGCCCTGGGCATCGTGGTAAAAGCGACCGGGGGTGACCAGCAGTTGCTTGGCGCGCACATTGTGCAACTGCTTACGCTGGTGAGCATTATGGGTTTCTTCACGCTGTTCTGGATCAAGGACGGACAAACCCTGGGCATGCAGGCATGGCGTATCAAACTGGTAGATTTCCAGGGCAATACGCCCACCACAGGCAGGGCAATACTACGCTGCCTTGCTGCCATAGTCTCGGCAGGCTGCCTCGGGCTTGGCTACCTGTGGTGCCTGTTTGACCGCCACGGCCGCTATTGGCACGACTACGCCTCAGGCACAGAGCTGGTCCTGGTGCCCGGGGAAGCACAGAAAGAACCCGACGCCTGAGCCCTGACCGCCCTGCCCATAGGTTTTCCATTTTTCATTTCAGTTTAGCCGCAGCTCGACATACACTAGGCGCCTTTTATGCCATTGAGGAACCCCCATGACTGCCATCACCTTTACCGTCCGCGATGTAGCCGATGCCGCGACCGCCTCCAGCCAGTGCGCCATAGTGCCTGTATTCAAAGAGCGAAAAAAGCTTTCCGTGTCTGCGCAACAGTTGGACAAGTCCTCTTCCGGCGCAATTAAAGCCGCCCTGTCCCTGGGGGACTTCTCTGCCAACAAGGGTGAAACGCAAATGCTTGCGGGCGCCGGAGGTGCCAAGCGCATACTATTGGTCGGCTGTGGCGAGATGAAAAAGTTCGACCGTAAAGCAGCCCGGGAGTTTACACAGCAGGTCTGCAAGGTACTGGGCAGCACCCCCGCGACAGATGCCATGCTGCACCTGGCTGCGTTGGGCCTGAAGCAAGATGAGGCAAGCTGGTTGCTTGGCTACCTCGCACGGCATCTGACCACCGCCAGCTATCGTTACACCCAGACCGTATCCAAACCCAAGGCTGCCATGCGTTTATCGCGCTTTGTGGTCAACAATTCTGGTTCGCTTACAAGCCGGGCTGCCAAGACGGCGCTCGCAGAAGGCAAGGCCATAGGACTGGGTGTCAACGAGGCCAGGAATCTCGCCGACTTGCCCGGCAATATCTGCACACCTTCCTACCTCGCCAGCAGCGCCCGCAAGCTGTCCCGCAGCCACGCAAAACTCAGCGTCTCTATACTTGAAGAGAAAAAAATGAGGGAGCTGGGCATGGGTGCACTGCTGTCCGTATCGGCAGGCAGCCACCAGGCTGCCAAGTTGATCGTTATGAATTACAAGGGCGGCAAGTCCTCACAGCAACCCCACGTTCTGGTCGGCAAGGGCATCACTTTTGACAGTGGCGGTATTTCCCTCAAGCCCGGCGCCAAAATGGACGAAATGAAGTATGACATGGGCGGCGCCGCCAGCGTGCTCGGCACCATGAAGGCCATCACTGAGATGGAGCTACCGCTGAATGTGGTCGGGATCGTAGCGGCGGCAGAAAATATGCCCAGTGGTATCGCCACCAAACCGGGCGATGTGGTCACCAGCATGGCAGGCATTACCATCGAGGTGCTCAATACAGATGCCGAGGGCCGCCTGGTGTTATGTGACGCGCTTACCTATGCCGCGCGCTTCAAGCCTGACACTGTGATTGATATCGCCACCCTCACCGGCGCCTGCGTGGTCGCCCTGGGGTCTCATGCCACAGGGCTGTTCGCCAACCAGGACAAACTGGCGGAACAACTGCTGGCCGCGGGCACGGAAACACACGACCGCGCCTGGCGCCTGCCCCTCTGGGATGACTACCAGAAGCAATTGAAGAGCAACTTCGCCGACCTGCCCAACATCGGCGGCCCCGGCGGCGGCAGCATCACCGCAGCCTGTTTTCTAGCGCGCTTTACGGAAGACTATAGCTGGGCACACCTGGACATCGCCGGCTCCGCCTGGAATAGCGCACCCAAAGGTGCTACTGGCAGGCCAGTGGCACTGCTGACCCGATATCTTATGGACCGGGCTGGTCGCTAGGCAATGACACGTGTTGGGTTTTATGTGGTGCAAGCCGCCGAGCCGGGCCAACGCCTGTCAGTAGCGGTCCGCCTGGCGGACAAGGCGTTCCAACAGGGGCACCGAATTTTTATCAACGCCGCCGATGAAGCACAGGCCAGGGCACTGGATGAACTGATGTGGAGTTTTCGCCCCTCGAGCTTTCTGCCGCACGGACTGCACGGCCAGGAGCATGCAGATACGGTTGCCATCGGCTGGGGCCAGGAGCCGCATAACCACAGCGATTTACTGATTAACCTGCAGCTGGAGATTCCCTCTTTCTTTAGCCGCTTCGCGCGTGTCGCAGAGGTGGTAACACAGGATCCGGACAGCCTCGAGGCCCTGCGCGCCTCCTGGACTTTCTACAAGGAACGGGGCTACCAACTGGAAAAACACGATCTATAGTCCCGGACTCCCACCGGCCTTTTACTCACCGGCACGTTTCCGGTGGGCCCACGACTAACGTATAATCGCCCTCCTCCTCGGCTGCAATGCGCAGGCGAGGATCACAGACAATCATCTTCCGGATTCGCTAATTTATGGAAAAGACGTTCCAACCCGCCAATATAGAAACCCGCTGGTACCAGGAGTGGGAGGCCAAAGGTTATTTTGCCCCGCAGGGTGGCGAGCAGGCCTACAGCATTATGATACCGCCACCCAACGTTACCGGCAGCCTGCATATGGGGCACGGTTTCCAGGAAGCGATCATGGACGCCCTGATCCGCTACCACCGCATGGCAGGTTACAACACCCTGTGGCAGGTGGGCACCGACCACGCCGGCATAGCGACGCAAATGGTGGTAGAACGCCAACTGGAAGCACAGGGCCTGACCCGCCACGACCTTGGCCGCGACAAATTCATTGAAAAAGTCTGGGAGTGGAAAGAAGAGTCCGGTGGCACCATCACCCGCCAACTGCGGCGCCTGGGCTCCTCCCTGGACTGGTCGCGCGAGCGTTTCACCATGGATCCCGGCCTGAGCGATGCCGTGCAGGAAGTCTTTATCCGACTCTACCGCGAGGGGCTTATCTACCGCGGCAAACGGCTGGTGAACTGGGACCCGGCACTACACACCGCCATCTCCGACCTGGAAGTCATCTCCGAAGAGGAACAGGGCCACCTGTGGCATTTCAACTATCCCCTGGCCGGCGGTGAAGGCCACCTGACCGTAGCCACCACAAGACCCGAGACTATGCTGGGCGACACCGCAGTGGCGGTACACCCCGAGGACGAGCGTTATGCCCACCTGATCGGGCGCGCGGTGCAATTACCCCTGACCGATCGCGAGATCCCCGTTATCGCCGATGACTATGTGGATCGCGAATTTGGTACCGGCTGTGTCAAGATCACCCCGGCGCACGATTTCAATGACTATGAAATGGGACGCCGCCACGGCCTGCCCATGATTAACATTTTCAACGATGACGCCGCGATCAACGATGCTGCGCCCGTGGCTTATCAAGGCCTGGATCGCGAGGCAGCGCGACAAAAAGTGGTGGCCGATATGGGCGCGCTGGGCCTGCTGCATGAAGTGGAAGACCACAAGCTCAAGGTGCCCCGCGGGGATCGCTCTGGTGTGGTGATAGAGCCCTATCTCACCGACCAGTGGTATGTAGACGCCAGGGAAATGGCCAAACCGGCAATAAAAGCGGTGGAAGACGGTGACATCCAGTTTGTACCCAAGCAATGGGAGAACACCTATTTTTCCTGGATGCGCGACATCCAGGACTGGTGCATCA
>CBDTVJ010000352.1:0-4943 GCA_965363655.1 uncultured Halieaceae bacterium
CACACCAGCGATCGTCTGCTCGATACGGGAACCTTCTTCCAGCCAGTAGTCGACCATGAACTGTGTACGGTTGGCATCGGGGAAGTACAACTGGTCCACTTTGCCGAAGCCCCAGATGGAAACGCCCAGTAGAGCCACCATGAAAAGCATGAAAATGCGCCGGTGGTCAATACAGCGATCCAGCACTCCCCCAAAAGCACGAAACAACGGGGTGTCGTAAGGATCCTTTTCGCCCTCGTCTTTCGGGTCAGGCAGGAACATCACACACATCAGCGGCGTCAGGGTCTGTGACAGCAGCCAACTTATCAGCAGTGAGATTGCCACCACCGTGAACAGCGAGCCGGCATACTCACCGGTATCGAACTTTGAGGCAAAGATTGGATAGAACGCCATACAGGCCACGATGGTGGCACCGAGCAGGGGTATGGACGGTAGTGAGGCCGCCTCGACGGCAGCGGCCTCGCGCTCCATACCCTTCTTCAGGCGCACCACGAAGCCATCGACCACCACAATGGCATTATCCACCATCATACCCATGGCGATGATCATCGCCCCCAGGGATATCCGGTGCAGGTCAATACCCATGATCGACATCACCAGCATAGTACCCAGGATGGCAAATACCAGGCCGCTGAACCCGATGATAATACCGACCCTAAGCCCCATGGTGACCGCCAGGATAAGCAGGACAATGCCCACTGCCTGGGCCAGGCTGACCATGAAATCGCTGATAGAGTCGCTGATGATGTCCGACTGCCAGGAGATTTTCTGCAGTTCGATACCAATGGGCAGTTTCGCGTTAATATCCTGCAATCGCTCATCGATAGCGCGTCCGACGGTCACTACATTAACGCCGGCAACCGGCGCCGCCGCCAGTGCAATGGCCGGTCGGCCATCCATGCGCATAATGGCGGTGGCTGGATCCTGGTAGCCCACCGATATGGTCCCGATATCCCCCAACCGGATGACTTCATCGCCGCGCATGCCCTGCAGGCGATCGCGGTCAGAGACACCCGCAATAGGTAACTCACCGATAGCCTCCGGTGATTCAAACTCCCCGGTGACAGTCATGCGAAAGCGCTGGCTCTGTAGGTCAGTACCACCGCCATCGACCACCAGGTTTTGCTGGCGCAGGGTGTTCTGGATATTTTCAGTGGTGATGCCGAGCTGTGACAGCTGGGTTTCGGACATATCAATGTACACGCGTCGTGGCTGCACACCCCAGGTATCAACCCGGGCGACATTGTCGATGACCTGCAGTTCCTTGCGCACTGCCTTGACGTACTCATCCAGCTCTGAGTAGCTGTAGCCATCGGCACTGATCCCTATCAGGAAGCCGAAAACAAAGCCGAAATCGTCGCCTATAAGCGGTTTTTGCGCTCCGGGAGGCAACTGGTCCTCGATATCACGGATCTTACTGCGCATCTTGTCCCATACCTGCTCGATGCGATTGGCCCAGTACTGGTTCTGGATATCCACCTTGATGATGGCCAATCCGGGCCTGGCCATGGAGTAGACGTGTTTTAGCTCCACCATTTCCTGCAGCTGCGTTTCCACCAGGTCGACCACTTCCATTTCAACCTGCTCAGCCGAAGCACCCGGGTAAGCGATGGTAATGGCGGCAGTCTTGACGGTGAATTCCGGGTCTTCCAGTTGCCCAAGGCTCAAATAAGCCCCGATGCCACCAAAGACCAGGAGAAAGGTCACGAAATAGCTGATCGCTCGTTTGTCGAGCGTGGCGCGGGTCAGGTTCACTGGATCAGCCCCCGACCTTATCGACGATAACTTCCTGGCCTTCTGCCAGGATATGGACGCCGGCCGTCGCGATCACTTCTCCAGCCTGCAGGCCTTCGATGACGCTAACCCCTCCCGCAGAGACAGCACTGACCTTGACCACACGACTGCTGACACGATTATCAGCCCCTACTATCCAAACTTTGCTCACATTGTCCTGCGCTTCACCAAACAGGGCGCTCACCGGGATCACATAGCCCTTTGCCTCGTCCGACTCGCTGCGACCTGTTGCATAGGCCACACCAGCCATGCCGGCCAATACCTTGCGGTCTTCAGGCTGCTGCATGGACAAGGTGATCGGGAAGGTACGGGTAGTGAGGGAGGCCTCACTGCCAATCTCGGTAATCTCCGCGGGCAGTCGCATGCCGGGGAAAGCATCGAACTCTACTTCGAGCGTCTCTATGAACGGCAGGGAGGCCATCTGGATCTCGGAAACGTTGATCACCATCTCGATCATCTCCACCCCCAGCAACCTGGCAACAACGCTCTTGGCGCGCACGGACTGGAAGTTTTCTACCGTAAGATTGGCGATCACGCCACTGAAGGGGGCGTTAATGACTGAATCACTCAGCGCCTTGCGGGCCAGGTCCAGCCGGGCCTGGGTGATATCCACTTCCGCTTCCAGCCGGTCGTATTCAGCCTCGGAAATAAATTTGCTCTTCAGCAGTTCACTACCGCGCTTGAAATTACTCTTGGAGTTGCGCGCGGCGGCCTCAGCAGCGCGCACATTGGCCTGGAAATCGCGCGGATCAAGACGCGCGATCAAATCGCCCTCCTCTACCAGGCTGCCAATGGAAACCGGACGCTCCACCAGCGTGCCACTGACATCAAAGGCCAGGTCCACTTCAGCGGCGGAGCGGGCTCGACCGGGTAACTGGCCATTGCGCAGGTCCGCGACCGCGCCTACCTCAATGACACGCAGGTGACGAATCGGTTCGGGTAAGGGTGCGGGCTTTGAGCAGGCAGATAAAAAAGCAATACTTAAGAGGAGGAAAGCGCTGATGGCTGGCTTCATAGGTAATTCCATAGTGGGTGCGGTCTGCGTTGGAGTATTGCGGTTTGAGAAATCGTTGTAAAGCTGCGGCTCTGCAGCCGCCCAGCACATGCTGAGTAAGTACTTGGCAGGTTACTGCCTAATCCTCAGGCATTAGCTGCTTAAGCGCATCCGCTTTGAATATTCGCGCTATCGAAAGGCCCTGGACAATGATGGAAAACGCCACCACGCCATAGGTCATATGCAGGATCAGGTCTTTTTCCGGGCCCGCTGGCAGCGACAGTGCCATGGCGAGGGCCAGGCCGCCGCGCAAACCACCCCACGAGAGCAGGTTGGACAAGCCGATTTTATCGCCCTTCATAACGCCAAAGGTGATCAGCGCACTCAGCGGCAGGAAGACACTGACCCAACGCGCCAGCAGGCAAACCACAATGGCGCACAGTGCCGTCGGCACCCAGGTATCCAGCATTGGCACCAGTGCAATATGCAAACCCATCAGCACAAACAGGGATGAATTGAGCCCCTCGTCCACTGCCTGCCAGAACGTCTCAAACTGCTTGCGTTCTTTTTTGATTATCCTTGGCATTGTATAGTTGCCGATCACCAGACCGAGCACCACCATGGCGATCGGTCCTGACACCTCGATAGACCCGGAGATCGAGTAAGCGAGTGCCACAACAGACAGTGACACCAACACCTGTGTCCCGTAGTCCTTGGTGATAAGGAATAGCCGGTGCATGATGAAGCTGGCGGCCAGACCCAGGGCGACTCCACCGAGCACTTCACGCACGAACATGGTGATGGCATCACCGAATGACGGCTGGCTGGCACCCGAGGCAATGGTCAGCCCGATACTGAAAATAACGACGCCCACACCATCGTTGAACAGCGATTCCCCATTAATGATTGCTTCCAAACGCGGGGGCAAACCCACCTTGCCCAGGATCGCCAGCGCGGCGATGGGATCGGTGGGCGAAATCAGCGCACCGAAAATAAACGCATAGATAAACCCGACACTGATACCCAGCACTCCCAACAGCCCCCACATGGACACACCGATCAGGGTTGCTGCGATCAGGGTGGCGCCGATGGCCAGGGAGATAATGACCCACTTTTCCTCCCCCAGGGTGCGGGTTTTAACGTTGATACTACCGGCAAATAACATGAAGCAGAGAACCCCGTTGAGCAGGGTCTGATCCAGGGCCAGGCCTTCCACGAACACTCGTTCACGCAGGAAGTAGTGAACCACTCCGGTGCTGTCCAGCACTGCGATCAGCACGGTGCCCAGCAAGGCCATCAACATCAGGCCTATGGTCTGCTGCAGGCCCAGGAACCGCTCGTTCAATAAACTGAGTAGAGCGGTCAGGCCAAGAACAATCGCAGTAGTAAGTAACATACAGGCTCCTTGGGAGACGTTGCTTTACAGTACCGGCCCCAACATGGCGACGGTATTGTTCCATAATTGTCGACCCAGCGACCAGTTCTCCACCGCTTCTTTTGACACCTGAATGGCACTATCAATATAAACCTGCTGCCGTTCACGAATGGTCCGTGTCAGCTGCGGGTCGTACAGCAGCATATTGTTTTCATAGTTCAGGTCAAAGCTACGCCGATCCATATTGGCGGAGCCAATCAGGGTGATCTCGCTATCCAGGGTCAGGGTCTTACTGTGCAACAAGCCACCCTCATACTCGCGCAGTTCCACCCCGGCCTTAAGCAATTCGGCATAATAACTGCGGCTGGCGGCCGCCACCTCCATCGAATCGTTTCTCGCCGGCAGGATCAGCGTGGTGTGCACGCCACGGTAAGCCGCAGCACAGAGCGCGGCCTGCATCGATTGGTTGGGCACGTAGTACGGCGTGGAAATCACCAGTTCTTCGCGGGCACCAAAGATCAGCGATTCGAACATCTCGGGCATGGCCGAATGCCGCAGGGTCGGGCCGCTGGCCACAACCTGGGCTACAGTATTGCCAGCGGACTCAGGCGCGGGTTGCTCGCTGCGGGCATGCAGCTCTTCCCCCGTATAAGTCATCCAGTCGGTGGCAAAGAGCAACTGGTTTTGGCGTACGACAGGCCCCGTCAGGCGAATCACTGAATCCACCCAGGGCG
Organism: uncultured Halieaceae bacterium; assembly: GCA_965363655.1. GTDB lineage: Bacteria > Pseudomonadota > Gammaproteobacteria > Pseudomonadales > Halieaceae > Marimicrobium. Next base: position 4,898 of record CBDTVJ010000352.1, read on the forward strand.
CGTATTTTGCCTTGACCCGAAATTCAGGGTCGGCGCAATTCTGGCT
>CBDTVJ010000353.1:0-4931 GCA_965363655.1 uncultured Halieaceae bacterium
GTGGTAAAACTACCCACCGAAGGTGCTCCCGGGTTCCAGTTCGTAGATTCAGCCCTCAAAAATGTGAGTCTTGCTGAGTTTGTAGACATGATGCTGGAGGGAGCCGAGCCCTGTTATATACGGCAATCAAACGTCAGTAATTTCCCAGGGTGCGAACGCTACTTTGACTTTAATGATATTGTGCCGCTGGATGGCCTGAGCAGCGTACCCAACCTCTGGCTGGGTTCCAACAATACCAAATCGAGCCTGCATTTTGACCAGAACTCCAGCCTATTCGTTCAAGCTCACGGGCGTAAACGGGTCAAACTATTTAGCCCTGACGACGCCGGAAATCTCTATCCGTTCCCGGACAATATCGGCACCAGCCGAATTGACCCCTATAACCCGGATCTTGAGAACCATCCCCGCTTTGCGCAGGCTCAATGTTACGAGGGCGTGATTGGCCCGGGGGATTTTCTACTCATACCCAAGACCTGGTGGCATCAACTGACTTCTCTGGACCCCTCCATTTCAATTAACTGTTTCTATGGAGATAAAAGCTCTGCCTTCAAGTTGCTCAAGGTGATCAACGCAGGAGGCCTTCGCAGTTGGTGGTGTGTTATAAGGGACTTTTTCTGGCTAGGCCTTTGTGGCCGCGAGTACCGGACCAAACTGCTGGCGGAAACGCCAACGGGTAAGTACTTCTATGAATTGATGGTCGGTACCATAAAGCGCCGACTAGGACTGGGCACCCAGGCGACCTGACTCAGCTCTGGGGTGTTCTCTTGACGCGTTTGACAAGCCTGGTCAGCGACTTTGCCGAGGGCCGATACATGGACAGGTTATACATAACCCGGCTACCCGTTGCCCATTCCAGTTGTTCTCGCGTGGCATTGGTATAGAAATCGATTCGCGAGCTGATCCGGGTTTCGAAAACATAGCGGATAGTCTCGTATAACAAGATACGCCCCGTCGCGTAATTGCTAAACTCTTCATCGTAGGTTGTTTTCAAAATGATAAGTTGTTCCTGGCTTGCAATACACAAGCGGGACGCCACCAGCTGCTCCGCCAGATAAAGCTCAAAGATAAAAGCCTCGCCCGCAGCTGCGAAATCCTGCATAACCTCGCGATAGAAGTCTCCCTGGACATTTCCCGGGTGGAGCGCGGTTCCAGCCTTCCCTTTCCAACCGCGACTTTCAATGGCAGCATACCTTTCAACTGCGGCTCCAATGGCATCCTGCTCTGTGATCACGTCCAGATGGAACCCGCCAAAATCACGGTTAATTCGATTGGTATAGCGTGAAATATTCTTTCTCAGGTTCTTCGGACGTTTAGACCAGTAATCACTGAAGTTATCGCCTATCTCGATAACCATGTTTACTGCGCCACTTTCCAGGTCTACTTCCATTTCAGACATCAGGGACGCGTGGTAAAGAGGATCGAGGGAATAAAGATCCAATCTCATAACTGTCCATGGCATGCAGGACAGTATTCCATCAAATAACGATGAGGACTGGCTCGGCACTATGGCCAAGGCCAGTTGTATCTGGCTGGGTCGGTACAGTGTGGCGATCATATGCTTGCCGGACTCTACCAGCACCAGCGCTACAGTTTCAGTACCGCGGGTCGCCACCAGAACATCAATTTTTGCGGGGAAAAACAGCACCAGTCTGGAGACGAAACGGCTATCCATCATTGGGTGGCACGCATTATAGTCGCAATTGAGTCTATTCCAGTCTCCCCAAAGGTCTCCAGGATAGCTGGATAGTTCGAAACGCTCCCAGGTAGACTTCATGGTGAAACCCCATTGAAGGCTCTCTCTGCGCAATGCAGCGGGGAGTAAAAAGGCCCTGTTCTGACCAGAGCTATTGTAGCCAGGATTCTATCGGGCATCCGGGAGCCTCCCCTGCCATATGATACGCTCCCACACACGGGGGAAGTTTCCAACCCTGATAAGTCTGGCCTTCCTCCCGCATTGTTGCATCTTGTGATTGCGCATAGAAATTTCCCTACCCTCTCAATGATCCAGAGAAAGCGTAATATCCTCTAAAGGATTATTCAGTTGGATAAATGGCAACGGATCATCACTGATGTAAACCGGCTTGATATCGGTTTCCGGTGAAGATACGAGACCGGGAATATAGTGATATTTCAAAACAACTTCCGGACCTTTCAAATCGCTCAATACGATCCTGTTAGCGGTCTTGGTATCTACCGTACCGCTGCCTTTTACGAAAAATGTATGCCCCCTCTGTACTGTATAGAACGAGAGCTCCTTATAGGAATCAAGATAGCTAATCTCCTCGAACGACTCGAAATACTTTTTGCTGATCTCAGAGTGCGCCATTACCCAACCAATGTTGTAGAGATCCAAATACGCCAGGAACTCGTCTTTGGGGATATCTAAAATTGGCCTACCAAAGACATAGCCATCCCAGAAACCAGCAAAATACCTGAAGGTGTAAGGCCCTCCAATAAACTCCCGCTTGCTCTTATAGGCATAGTAACCGGCCAAGTGGCCTCTATCATGGACACGCCCCTTGGACGTCTCGAACAGTATCCTGGCCTCTCTGCTGGTATGCGCACCCAGCGAGGACAACACGAACTCAGAATAACCACCCAGTGGACGAACGCTGGGCGGTGCAGAGGCATAGCGGCCATGCTTGCCATAGGTGACTTCGCGGAACAGTTCATAGCCACAGAACAAGAAAATCAGTCCCGCCATAAAATAGGCCAACAGGGATAGTTTTCTTTGCGCTGCCGGCAGTTTAGAGGTAAGTCCAGAATCGACAGAAGAGAAAGCCATGGTCGCAGGCATTATAAGCAGCAGGTAGCCCGCAGGCGCGTACCTATTGGGTTCTGTCAGTATTGCCAGTGAAGGTATTGCACCGCCAATTGATGAGTACAGTTGCAACCCAGCCCAGGCCAGGATAAAAGGATAGACCCACAACTTCCGCTGCTCAATTTCAGTGCGAAATACCGCCACAATCGACAGTAAAACCAATAGTGGATAGACCTTGGAACCGTGCATGTGACGGCCCCAGACACCCATGAGATCGGTGAGCATGCTCTGCGGATCAACACGAGCCTGGTAGCTGACCAGTGACAGCCCTTTATCGAAAACAGGTGAGAACCTGTCCACCAGCCACCACATATTCAAAGCCACTGAAAGCGCAGCGAAGCCGGCCAGAAAGAGCATTAATTGCCAGCTAAGGATCTTTGCGGGGTTAAAAAGTAGAAATGCAGAAATCAGAAAGAATACGGGGACTATAGTCAGAGGGTGGATCAGGATCATTAAAGCGCCGACACACCCGACCAGTACTGCAGCTGCCAGGCTTGGGGTGTCTCGATATCGAAGTACCAGGCACAGCACAAAAAAGGCGGTAAAACAGCCCAGCACATAAGAAACCATTCCGTGGGAAATAAAGTAATGAAACCAGGAAATCCACCAGACCAGCAAGCCAAGCACAAGGGCAATGGCTATTCGGGGGCCACTGAAACCCAGTATACGCAGGCCAAGCCCCGGCAAAACAGGCCCAATGATAGACGCGCCAAAGACGTAGATTTTCCACGCCTGGATTTCCGTCACACTGTTCTGGAGCAAGATATAGATGAGTTTCGCAGGGTTAGCAGAAGGGTCAGTTGAAAACGCAAATGGTATCCCCGCATTAAAGTGCGGGTCGTAGATAACAGAGGAATCCTGCGCGAAGAGATACTTGCTCATATAGAGCGAATACCAGTGGTAGGCATTATCCACATAGGAAAGCGCTGTCAGGGTAAGCAACTCAGACGCGGGAAAGGTATAGGAAACCAGCAGCACCTGAACCACAAGACCGCAGCACAGCAGCGCATAGCCAGCTGCGGCGCTTGTCGAGTCTATCCCTGTATCAGTGTCTGTTCGCACTATCATTTTCGCTCTTGAAAAGTGGCTGACCGTCGTAAGAGCCTCCCTCGATATAGCCGTCGCGCACCGTTACTCCACGAATCCCGCCCTCGGCATCACGCGCCAGCACCTGCTCCATGCGCAGCTCTTCAAAGGAGGAGTCCTGGTAAAGATAAGAAAATATGGCCGGAAAAATATCCTGCAAAATGGCGATATTCTCGCCTTCGGCTGGCGATGCTTCAGGCCAGCGCATCGCCAAAAATGACCCAAAGCGATCCTGCAGGTCCAGCGGGGTAATCTCATCCAGCGTGTAGTCATCAGCCATCGAACCGAGGCAATTCTTGGTCAGGTGGGGGCCGTGATCCCCGTTGACGATAATAATTGCATCTCTATTGGATTCGAGCACAGCGGCAATATCCTGGCGCATTTCCAGATTGGCCTTATCGAGTTTCTCTTCGAACAACTCAACCTCATTGGGCAGACATGCGCCCGAGTTTTGAGTGTGTCCCGGACCAGTGTGGGTATAAAGAAACAGGGGCTGGTCTTCGCGTGATCGCATCACTGCGCGCTTTTGATCAACGAACTGCTCAAATGGGGTTTTCTGGAACTGCACATTGTGGCGAAACTGCCCCTCTGCTACGGCTCTAGTGATCACCAGGAAAGAGGCGCTCGGTGGCGGGAAAGCGTAATCGTAGCCAATATCCACACCCTGGAAAAAATAGCCTCTGCTAAACACCCCGTGAGTGCGATAGCCCGCGCCCTGCAGCACGCGCAACATTGGGCTATTACCAGCCACATTTTGTTGCGGGTCACCTTCACCCAACACCCTACCCATGCTTGGGACAGAGGCGCGAGCCAGGGAATAGATTCCGCGATGAATATTGAAACCGTTAGCCTCGAGGAAGTTCTCCTGCTCTGAATTGTCAACGCCGTACTGCAACATGGTGGCATTCGCCACGTAGGAGTCGTAAGTGAGCAGGAAGATATCAGGCGTTTTTTCGGGCTGGCGCCCCTTGGTAAGCCGCTCGACTTTCGAGGCAAGTACACCGGTAGATTCAACCGCAGCCTC
>CBDTVJ010000354.1:0-4886 GCA_965363655.1 uncultured Halieaceae bacterium
CAGTGCTATGGAGTATGCGCAGCAAGCTGCTGGGCCTGGGCGGCCTGCAGGTTGCACTGACCACGCTGCTGGCAGCAGGGGCGGTCATTGGATTGGGGCAGGATTGGCGTGTCGCGCTGATCATCGGCATGATCGTGTCGATTTCATCAACCACTATCGTGCTGCAGAGCTTCCAGGAAATGGGCGTAGGCAACACGCCGGGTGGGCGTTCCGCATTTGCGGTGCTGTTGTTCCAGGACATTATCGTTATACCCATGTTGGCCCTTATCCCCCTGCTGGCACTGCCGGAATTGGTGGCAGCACCGGTTGATGGCGCCGTGCAGGCAGCCACAGGCAGTGAATTCAGCCTGGTCAGTGATCTCGATGGTTGGTCTTACGCGCTGGTGGTGATTGTTTCGATAGCATCAGTCATTCTCGCAGGGCACTATCTGAGTAGGCCTTTATTCCGCTTTATCGCCAGTACCGGGCTGCGCGAGGCCTTCACCGCGGCGGCGCTGACACTCATGGTGGGCATAGCGTCCCTGATGTTGCTGGTGGGCCTGTCGCCGGCGCTGGGTACCTTCCTGGCTGGCGTGGTGTTGGCGACCAGTGAATTTCGCCATGAGCTGGAAACCGATATCGAGCCGTTCAAGGGCCTGTTGGTAGGCCTGTTTTTTATTACTGTGGGCGCGGGCATACAGTTTCCCGTATTGCAGGAAAACCTGGGCCTGGTGATTGCACTGACGCTGGGTGCAATGTTTATCAAGTTCGCGGTACTGGCATTGCTGGCCAGGATTTACGGTATCGGCGGCAGCGACGGCTGGCTGTTCAGCCTCAGCCTGCCGCAAATGAGTGCGTTCGGCTTTGTGCTATTGGCATACAGTGTCCAAAATAAAGCGCTGCCGGCAGATTTGGTGCCGGTACTGTCCCTGGTAATCGCACTTTCCATGTTTCTTACGCCGCTGTGTTTCATCCTGTTCCAGCGCGTACTGGCGCCCTACTATGAGCGCGAGGGAGAAGAAGGTGCGGCAGATGAGATCGATGAGCACGCCCCGGTCATAATCGCCGGCATCGGGCGCTTCGGCCAAATCGTCAGCCGCTTGCTGCGCGCCAGCGGCTTTCCCACCGTGGTGCTGGATCGGGAACCTGGGCAGATTGAAATGATGCGCCGTGTGGGCATCAAGAGTTATTTTGGTGACGCCACACGGCTGGACCTGCTGCATACTGCCGGTATTGAGAAGGCTGCCATGTTCGTGGTGGCGATCGACTGTCCCGACCACGCCGTGGTGCTGGTGCGGGCGGTAAGGTCGCGCTATCCCCATTTACGTATTCTCGCCCGCGCCTATGACCGTGGTCACCTCTACGCTTTACGTGAAGCCGGTGCCGACGTGGCAGTGATAGAAACCTATCACAGCGCGTTGGAACTGGGCACAGAGGCGCTCAAGCAGGCGGGTATCCACCCGTATAAGGCGGAACGCTACAAGAGTGCATTTGCCGCAGCGGAGCATGAGGCGCGGCAACGCCTGTTCGAGGTCTGGAGTGAGGGCTCGGAGGGTGATCGTTTCAGTAACAACTATCGCGAGCTGTTTATGCAACTGGAGGATGTGCTCGGCGATATCATGCAGCGCGACCGGGCAGACGGGCATTCACGCTCGGAGCGCGGTTGGACGCCGCCACCCAAACCCACAGAATAGCCCTGTATATAACGGTAATGCCTTACTCACACCCGACTTGTCTGCAGCGGCACAATCTCGAACAGGGTAATCTCGCCGCGACTACCCAGGCGCATAATCGGGCCCCAGGTGCCTGTTCCCGGTGACACATACAGCTGTGTCGCACCTTCGCGGAACAGGCCGACGGTCTTCTCGAACACGCGCGCCACAACCAGGTTGAACGGCACAATCTGCCCGTTATGGGTATGGCCGCTAATCATCAGGTCTACGCCTGCCGCAGCTGCGGCGCGCAGCCCGCGCGGGCGGTGGTAAAGCAGTAGCACGAAGGCACTTTGATCGACATCTACTTTTGCCAGCTCGTATTGCACCTGCAGGGGGTGGTCACGGTCATCGATACCAATGAGCTGCACCTCGCCGTGCTGTATGGTGGCGGTGCGCAGCACTTGCACGCCCAGGCGTGTTAGACGCGCGATGATTTCATCCAGGTCCTCGTACCGTTCATGATTGCCAATGCTGAAATAAATAGGCACGGGGCAGCGGGTCAATGCCGCCAATTGCTCATCACCTACATCGGGGGCGTCGATAAAATCTCCGGTAATGCAAAGGAAGTCAATCTCCAGGGCGTTGACCCGCGCCATAACGCGGTCCAGGAAGCGGGCACTGCGAGAGCCGATATGCACGTCGGTGATCTGCGCAAACCGCAGCGGCGCGGTCAGTTTTCCACTGCTTAAGGGTATCGTAACAACTGACGGCGAGTAGGCGTTGAGCACACTGAAGATCAGCAGCGCAGCGGCCAGCGCGATGATGCCGATGGCGGCTGTGGTGGGCGCGAGCCACTGCAATGCAACGGGAATCTCGGCCACCAGTAACATGGCCAACACCAGTGGGCTTACGCCCAGCCAGATATCCGCAGCCCGGCGCAACCAGAACAACCAACCCGCGTTGGCATGGCGCAGATAGACCCTGGCGATCACCTGGCTAAAAAACAGCGGCAGGAAGATGAAGGCCGTAAGCCAGGCGCTGAACTGCAGCCAGTGGCACAGGCGCAGAATCGGGTAGGCAAAGAGTGGCAGGTGTAGCAGCAGTGCGACGAGCACAAACTGGTAGCGTCTATTCATTGCCCCAGCATAGCGTTGAAAGCAGGCAAGCGCTGGACTATTTAATCCGTGGTCGCGCCGTCGCCGACATTGCACTTTGCTCAATCCTGGACGTGCTAGAGTCGTACAAAAAGCCGCTGCGCATGTTACCGTTCACGGCGGCGCATTGCGTGAAGGGTGAACCCGGAGAGTCAGTAACATGAAAGTAGTTATAGTCGTAGTCGCTACGCTGGCCATCCTGGCCGGTGTGTCGAGTGTGTGGTTGACTCGCCCGGTGTTCGAGGGAGCGCTGGATGAGCGCGTGTTCAATACTATGTCCATCGCCCCCCGGGAGCAGGCCATCACCCTGGCTGTGACGAATGAGGGCGCGGTATTACTGGTCACACAGGCCGATGCCGAGGCGGTAACCGCAATCGACGTCAGCGCTGCCACCGGCCGCTCATTCGAGGATGCCATTGCCGCCTACGCGTTGGTCACAGAGCAGGGTTTGCGCGCCTTGTATGGCACAGGTACTGAAGCCCGCTATGCCTGGTCCACTCTTGCCATGCCGCTGGCTGCGCGCTATCCCAATATCGCGGCGGGAACCAACTACCGTGCCCACGCGGAAGAGGTGGGCCTGGATGAGGAACCGTTCCTGTTCCCGAAACTGTCCAGCCCCACGCGCTGGGACAGTGCTGTGCTGCCCGGTGCGCGGCTGGACTACGAAGTGGAGCTGTGCGCAGTGCCGATGACGGAGCACCGCAGCGCAGCGCCTGCGACCCTGGGTTACCTGCTGTGCGGCGACTACACCGACCGCTGGGTGCTGGTGCGGGAGCTGGACCTTGATGGTGTCATGGGTCGCAGCGGTTTTCCCCTGGCCAAGGGCGGTGACAGCCGCCTGCCCGTCGGCCCGCTGCTGGTCATTCCCCGCGCCGAGGATTTTTACCGGCAGCTGCAGCTCAGCCTCTACCTGAACAAGCAGCTCAGGCAGCAGGTAATGGCGGGCAAAATGCTGTGGTCACCGCAGCAGGTGCTGGCAAACACACTGGCCGATTGCGAATCGCCCTACGAGGCAGGCGAGGAAATTATCCACATCGCGGATTGTGAACGTATTCCCGCCGGTACCCTGTTGCTCACCGGAACGCCCGAGGGGGTGATGTTCAAGCTCGCTACGCTGTGGAACCCCTGGGCTTACCTCCGGCAGGGGGATGTGGTGACAAGTTTCGGCACCTACCTGGGTTATATGCGCAATGAGATCGGGGGTTAAGAGCAGGGCGATATCCTCATGGGCGCTAGCGAGTAGGGCGAGATTGGCGGAGGAGGGCAACTCGTGTTCTATAATTGGCTACTCCACATGAATCCATCACTATAGTATTATTGCAGCTGATGATTGAATCCCATACTCGGGGTTTAATACCGCGTAACGTATCGCCCCACAGTTCTATATGGCTGGATGACTGATTAAGTACATAGAAGCTCAATGTTTCAGGTTCAGGCGCGTCCATCGTGTTCTGGCGAACTGGCGGCGTGATTGGTGCAAGGCTTCGCTGCTGGCCGCCCTGGTCCTCAGCACGCTAGCCATTAACACGCAAGTTGCCCATGCTGCCTTGCCTGATATCGGCCTTTTTACAGATCCCGCGCCAGCTGAGGTGACCAATAGCCTGCGCAAGGGCTCACACGTCAAACTGTTTCTCCCTAATTTGCCCTATCTGTCGATTTCGCATGCGGTCAATGCGTCCCTGGTGCGACCGGCTGATCATGCACAGGGCTGGCAATACGATCTGGCGACCAGTCACCGCAACATTGACGATAAGGTGTGGGAATTCCAGTTACGCCAGGGAGTGAGTTTCCAGGATGGCACGCCGTTTAACGCCGATGCAGTGCTGTTGAATATGGCGTATTTCCAACGCAGTCCCTCCTCCTTCAGCAAAATCAGCCAGATCCTGGACCGGGTGGAAAAAGTTGATGATTACACCGTGCGTTTTTACCTGACAGAGCCCTATGGCGTGTTCCTGCATGATGCTATCTGGCTGCAGTTTTACACCGCCACTTATCTTGAAAAACATGGCTGGAACGGCAAGCCCAATTGTCCCAACCTGGCGGAGCCTGGCCCCTATGCCCTGGGCCCTTATATCTTGCACGAGGGCTATATCGAGGG
>CBDTVJ010000355.1:0-4881 GCA_965363655.1 uncultured Halieaceae bacterium
CCGATCGGTAACGCCACCAGGTCGAATGGCCCCAACTTCCTACCGATCGTCTCGAATCCAGGGAAGTAGCCGGTATCGCCTGCGAAGTAAAATCGTCTTTGCGTACCGGTGACGGCCCAGGAAGACCATAGCGCCCTGTGATCGTCTGTCAGGCTGCGCTTACTCCAGTGCTGCGACGGCAGGCAGTGAACAGTGGCGCCCTGGTGTACTGCGGTCTGCCCCCAGTCAAGTTCCTGCACATTGTCTATCCCTTGCTGTTGCAAGAGCTCGCCATTACCCAGCGGAACATAGAAAACCGTTGCAGTGTTGCGCTTGGCGAGCGAGCGTAAGGTTGGCAGGTCGAGATGATCGTAGTGGTTGTGAGAGACAATTACGAAGTCGATGTTTGGCAGGTCATCGATCTCCAGTCCGGGTTTGACATAGCGTCTGGGGCCTAAAAACGGCACCGGACTGGGGCGATCCGACCAGATCGGGTCGGTCAGGAAGGTGACGTGCTCCATTTGGACAAGGAGAGTGGCATGACCTATCCAGGTGACGGTCGGAACACTGTGGCGGGCATTTTCCCGGAGGAAAGCTCCGTCATTGCTAATCCTTACAGGGGCCCCTTCCCCATCCCTGAAAGAGGTGCCAAGACGGCGCAGAATAAAAGGGAACCTGACCGCGAAAGTCCCGTGGCCAATCTCTCCGGAGAGATTGGTGAAGCGCCCATCATCACCCAGCGGCGCACCGGCAAAGCCATCGTCTGTCGCGCCTGCAGTATTGAGCGCAGACAAAGTGACAATCATTAACAGCAGTCGGGTTAGAAACCATTGCCGCACGCAAGAACCTCGCATAGCTAAAGCCGGACAATATAGCATAATGGGATGCTCTCTTTTACAGCTCCGGACTGTTCAAGGTGTCAAAATCTGCAAGAGAACTTGTAGCTGCGGCATAAATCCTTAGGAAATAATTGCTCTCCAGCGCCCTCGCGATCATAATATTCGCGCGCGAGCCGCCGGAACGCCCGGAGCATACTCTCCTTCATTACAGCGTCCCTGATGACTTTTTTTACGCGCACTCGTTCGACCTGATGGCTGGGCAATTTTGCTCGGCTACCAGGGCATGGCGGCACGCTCCGGGTCTTCTTTGGACGCCACAGATGCCAGGCTATCAAGGGATTGAATGGATGACCGAAGCGCCTTCTGAAAACACGTATGCCGGCAAGATTGCGGTGCTGCTGCCATCACTGGAAGGTGGTGGCGCAGAGCGCTCAATGCTGAACCTGGTAAAAGCCTTTGTGGCGCGGGGCCGCACCGTTGACCTGGTTCTCTGCAAGGCAAAAGGCGCCTATATGGGAGACATTCCGGCCGGTGCCACCCTGGTCGAACTGCAGCACACCAATAACCTGCTGGCGCGCTGCAAAGCAGCCATGTTAAACATCCGGGACTTTTTCGCTTTGCTAAAACCGGTGCTAATGGCAAAGAAAATTGCGCCGGAGGTCGCCCGGATAGATGCCCTGCAGCGGTACATAGAAGAACATCGCCCCGACGTGATCCTCTCCGCAATGCCGTATGCCAATCTGCTGGCAATTTGGGCGAAGCAAAAATCCAGCGTCAACGTGCCAGTGGTTGTGAGCGAACGCATTGCGCTGGCTACTCATTGTTCCACGCCATCCAATGCCCGTAAATGGCGCTGGCACCATCTTCCCGAATTGGTACGCAGAACGTACCCCGGGGCCGATGCGGTGACGACAGTATCGACCCATGTTGCTGACGATTTACGCCATAATATTGGCCTGGACCACCCGGCCATCACCACGATCTACAACCCGGTTGTCGATGATGCCCTGAGAACGAGTGCCCGGCAGTCACTGCAGCACGCATGGTTTGCGCCGGGCAAACCACCCGTAATCCTGGGTGTGGGCCGGCTTACTGAACAAAAAGATTTTGCTACCCTGATGAGGGCCTTTGCCTCTGTGCGTGCCAGCACAGAAGCGCGACTGGTCATACTGGGTGAGGGCAGGCTGCGTGAGGACCTGGAGGCTTTGGCGGTTGAACTTGGTATCGAGGCAGACGTGGAAATGCCAGGCTTTGTGTCCAATCCCCTGCAGTATATGGCGCGCGCATCCGTGTTCGTATTGTCATCGGAATACGAGGGTTTGCCGGGGGTACTCATTCAGGCCATGGCCTGTGGTTGCCCGGTAGTCAGTACGGACTGCCCGGGGGGTTCGAGAGAGATTCTTGCTGATGGCAAATATGGTGCATTAGTCGGCGTGGGTGATGCCGACGCAATGTCAGACGCGGTTTTGGCGCAGCTGGACAAGCCCATGGCAAGGGAGGTATTACTGCAAAGAGCTGAGGAGTTCTCAGTCGAGAGCGCAGTCAATCACTATCTTGAGCTGCTGGATTCGGTTGTTGAAAAGGCTGCAGATCGACAGTAGGAGACATATTTAGCATGTGTGGAATTACCGGCTTCATACAATACAGCGGAGGCACGCGCGATGAACTCGCCGGGCTCTGCCAGGACATGGCAGACACCATTGTCCACCGCGGTCCCGATGCGGGGGGGGTATGGGTGGATTCCACCTTCCCGCTGGCGCTGGGCCATCGCCGCCTGTCGATCATCGATTTGTCAGACGCTGGAGCCCAGCCCATGGAGTCGGCATCTGGCCGATATGTACTGTCTTTCAATGGTGAGGTCTACAATTTCCCCAGGCTGCGGCAGGAATCGGGGATCTCAAGCTACCCGTTCAGGGGGCATTCCGATACTGAGGTGATCCTCGCAGCAGTGCAGCACCTGGGTGTAGAAAAGGCCATCAGCAGGCTTGAAGGCATGTTTGCGCTGGCATTGTGGGACCGGCAAGAGCGCTGCCTGTGGCTGGCAAGGGATCGTGTTGGTAAGAAGCCGCTCTATTACGGCTGGTGCGGCAGGAGTTTCCTGTTCGGCTCTGAATTGAAAGCCCTGCGCAAGCACCCGGATTTTGACCGCGACCTGGACCGCGATGCCCTGGGACAATACATGCAGTATGGCTGGGTGTCTCAGCCGCACTCCATTTATAGCCAGGTGCGCAAGCTGCCACCAGGCAGCCTGTTGAAGCTTTCCGAGGACTGCCCGCCATGGGGAGCGCAGCCAATTGAGTACTGGTCTGCGCGGGAAGTGGCCGAACGGGGCGAGCAGAACCGCTTCACCGGAAGCTATGAAGACGCGATCACGCGCCTGGATGAAGTACTCAACCAGGCTGTCGACGACCGGATGGTCGCCGATGTCGAGCTTGGGGCCCTGCTGTCCGGGGGTATCGATTCCTCGATCATCGTTGCCCTGATGCAGAAAATCTCAGACCGGCCGGTAAAGACATTCAGCATCGGGTTCTGGGAGGAGAAATACAATGAGGCCCATTATGCCTCGGCCGTGGCCAGCCACCTGAAAACTGAACACCATGAGATCTACGTCACAGCGGACCAGGCGCTGGATGTGGTCGAACATTTGCCACACATCTATGATGAGCCCTTCGCCGACTCTTCCCAAATACCCACTTATCTCGTCAGTAAGCTGGCGCGTGAACAGGTCAAGGTTGTCCTCACAGGTGACGGCGGTGACGAGCAGATGGCCGGGTATAGACGTTACCAGAACTGCCTGGAGCACTGGCAGGACGTACAGCGAATGCCGCAGCCGGCCAGGAATATCATGGGGTCCGTGACCAGCGCCATGGGCAGAGGCAGTTGGCGCTTTGCGCAACAATACGCCGATAAGGGGAAGATGGTGCCCCGCTGGACTCGTAAACTGGCCAAAATCAGCCAGCGCTCCGGTAACTGGACAGCCACTGCGCCGCAGCAGATCCTGGCCAATAAGTTCACCAGTGGCTTGGCTGTGGACCAGTTTGTGCCCGGGGCCGTCACCCGGGCAACTCCCCTGTCTGACCCGTCCTACTGGGCCGCCACACAGGACCCGTTATTGGGTATGCTGCACTTTGATTACACGGGCTATTTGCCGGACGATATTCTGGTCAAGGTTGACCGCGCCAGCATGGCCGTCGGTCTGGAGGCGCGCGCGCCACTGCTGGATCACAAAATCCTGGAACTGGCCTGGTCACTGCCGCCCGGCTACCTGTTTGATGGCAAGGAAGGTAAGCGTGTTCTCAGGGATCTGTTAACCCGGTATGTGCCGCGCGAACTGATTGATCGCCCAAAACGCGGCTTTAGCGTCCCGGTAAAAGAATGGCTGGTCGGCCCCCTGAGGGATTGGGTCGAAGACCTGATTTCAGAACGAACGCTGCGAGAACAGGGCATTTTCGACCCGCAAAGCATTCGCGATGCCTGGCACCAACACCTCTATGGCTGGGCCAATCACTCTGAACTCATGTGGTCGGTACTCATGTTCCAGGCCTGGTGGAAAGCCCAGGCCGCGGCAGGTCAGTGACATTGAGGCTTCGTGCCGGCATGGCCTGGACTCGAAAATTCATTGGCGCAGGGGCATAGACCAGCGCCTGAATCACTGAGGTTTGCGTAGCAACAGGGTCATGGACAGTACTGACAGGTCCTGCAGGGATCGCTCAGAAAAAGGCGGCACAAACGTAGCGCGTTGTTCCTCGGTCACCCAGGTGGAGCAATCTTCCAGTCGGCTGGCCGAAGCGACAGGATCGATGATCATCCTGGCCATGTCACAGTTCCTCTCGGCGTTTAATACCATCGGACCGTCAACTAAATCGGCACTTACAATTTCGAAGCCTGCCGCGCTAAACGCGTCGAGGAAGTCCGACGCCCGCCAGCGGTTTTCGCCGTTGGGGCGTTCTGCAAGATAGCTGGGCTCGTCCATTTTGAGGAAGTCCAGGGGATTGTCAAAGTCTCGATGGTCGCGTAAGTCTATGGCGTGGAGGCACCACCCACCCGGCCGGGTCATGCGGTA
>CBDTVJ010000356.1:0-4880 GCA_965363655.1 uncultured Halieaceae bacterium
GCGGGTAGCTGGCGAATCTCGTCCAGCGATTCCAGGCGGTCGATACGGGCGAGCAATGTCTTGTCAGTCATGTTTTTCTATCCACCGGCCAGCGCCGGAACCAGGAAAATCGATAAGCTTGAGTCTAGGCTGTACCCCGGCAAACAGGCAATAACAGCAGGCATCGCTTTGCTTCACATTTGGCGCCAGGCAAATAGTCCCCTGCGCCTATCTAGATTTCCAGCGCTCGAAACCCCAGGCTGTCATCGGACGCCAACAGGCGGCCCAGTTGTTCCAACTGCTGACTGGCATTCCCCAGGGAATAACTGATCTGCTTGGCCATCAGGAAAAAGCGGTGGATAGGGTACTCCACATCCGCGCCCATGCCGCCATGCAAATGCTGTGAAGAGGACACAATCCTATGAGCGGCGTCACAAGCCCACCATTTAGCCGCACGCACTTCGGCACGCGCATCCAGGCCTTCGCTCAATCGCCACAGGGCCAGCCAGTAAGTCGAGCGAATTCCCTCCACATCGATATAGCTGTCCGCCATGCGCATGGCCAGCGCCTGAAAGGTCCCCAGTGCCACGCCAAACTGCTTGCGCTCACTCAGGTAGGCCGCTGTGCGCTTCATCGCCGCTTCGGTAACACCTACCTGCAGGGCGCAGTGGCCGATATTGGCACGCTGCTCCAGCCACTCCACGATATCCGCACCCTGGCCCGGACTGCCCAACACAGTCTCATCGCCCAGGGTAACGCCTTCCAGGGTGAGGTGAGCCGCCCGCTCGCCGGATAGCCCTATCTCCACTGGCGTCACCGTCACACCGGGAATTTTAGTATCAAGGATAAAAACGGTTTGCTGACCATCAGCCATCTCGGCCGGTACCAGCACAAAATCGGCAACCGCGCCATCGGGTACTGCAGACTTGCTGCCGTCGAGCACCCAGCCCTCTGGCTCTCGCACCGCAGTAACCTTGGTCGCCACTGCGGCATTCATGCCAAGTTCGGCGATGGCGGCACTGAATTTCGCACTGCCCGCGGCCAGCGCCTGCAGGTGGCGCTGCTGCTGTTCCTCGCTGCCAAACTCAGCAATGGGCAGACCGCCCAGTACTACAGAAGCATACAGCGGCACGGGAGCGACCCGGCGGCCCTGCTCTTCCAGTACCATGCACAACTCTATCAATCCCAGCCCCGTGCCTCCGGCAGACTCAGGGATGGCGACACCCAATAGCCCCTGCTCGGCGAGCGTAGACCAGAGGGTATCGTCATAGGTTTTACCAGTACGTGAAAATTCCAACAGAAACTCATCGCTCGCCCGATCGGTAAAAATTTGATAGGCCAGCTCGCGAATCGCATTCTGGTCGTCACTAAAATTGAAATCCATGACTTTCTGCCTCAGTGTGCCTTGACCATAGCGGCCAGGTTCCGTGTGTATTTCAGCTGCGCCTCATCCGGGTGTTGCAGGAACAGCGCTCGATAAAACATGGTGGTGAGCAGCTCGGCGAACTGTTCCACCGAAAGATCTGCGGCGCGCAGGGTCTTGCTCTCGTTGATGAAATATTCGCGCATCAGGCCTTCACCAACGCCGGCCAGGGAGTAAACCACCATCAGCGCCTGGTGCTTTTTGAAGCGCACCTCGGGAAAAAGCTTGGGCATGAGATCGACCAGCCACATCAGCTGGTTACGATAATTATCGCGCAGCATGCCGGAGAAGGCTTCGTCCTCATCCGCCAGCTGCAGCAGGCAACGCATCACGCCGGGTCGCCTGGCATAGCCACGCACCACCACCAGGTTGTGCGCGTAGATTCGCGCATACCAATCGCCTTTGGGGACATTGCGCTCGATTTCAGCCCGATCACCGCTGGCGGTGGCGAAATCTGTGAGCACCTCGAGTGTCAGGGATTTGAGATCTTTAAAGTAATGATAGAACAGGCCCTGCGCCACTCCCGCCTCACCGGTCACGTCAGCAATACGCATCTTGTGATAGCCCTGCTTTTCCAGCACGACCAGGGCAGCGTCCTTCAGGCCGGCGCGGGCACGCTCGCCGCGGGCGCTGAGGGCACCACTACCTTTTGCTGCTTTGGCCGATGAATTGGCAGATGAATTGGCAGATGAATTCGACATAAGGCATAAAATAGTTGAATTTGAATTCAAAATCAATATTATGTGTAACATTAATTGGAAGGAGTACAGCGAATGTTCGTCGACTACACCGCAAGCCAGCAAGAACTGCGCAGGGAATTTCGCGCCTACTTTACCAAGCTGATCAAACCCGAATACCGCGAGGAGTTGCGCAACGCCGAAAGTGGCGAGCTCTACAAGGAGCTTATTCGCCAGCAGGGCAAGGACGGCATGCTGGCAGTAGCCTGGCCGGAACAATATGGTGGCCGCGGTTTAACCGAAAGCGAACAGCTGATCCGCTATGAGGAGGCCCTGCTGGCGAACGCCCCTACCCCTTTCGTAACGCTCAACACGGTGGGCCCGGCTATCATCAGCCGTGGCACCGAGGAACAAAAGAAGCGCTTTCTCCCGGGCATTGCCTCCGGTGAGTTGCATTTCTGCATAGGTTACACAGAACCCAGTGCGGGCACCGATCTGGCCGCGCTGTCGACTAGCGCAGTCAAGAACGGCGATCACTATGTCGTTAACGGCAACAAGGTGTACACCAGCGGCGCAGAGGGCGCTGACTACGTGTGGCTGGCTGTGCGCACCGATCCGGAAGCGCGCAAGCACAAGGGCATCTCCATCCTGGTAGCGGATACCAGCGACCCGGGGTTTTCCTACGGGCCCATTCATACCATGGGTGGCGTACGCACCAATGTAACCTACTACACCGATGTAAAAGTCCCGCTTGATATGATTATCGGCGAAGAAAATGCCGGCTGGCGCCTGATCACAGAGCAGTTGAACCACGAACGTGTGGGACTGGCCGCCTGGGGCATCCAGGGCTGGAAGATTTTTCGCGACGCCATGGACTGGGCGCGCGAGACCAGGGGCGCCGACGGCAAGCGCGTTATTGACGACCCGACAGCCCAGCGCAACATTGCCGAAGCCTACGCCCACCTGGAAGCCATGCGGGTAATGAACGCGCGCATGTCCTGGCAGTTGGATCAACAAGAAATGGACCCCGTATTCCCCTCTGCGATCAAGGTGTATTCGACGGAGATTATGATCGAAATCTGCCGCCTGTTAATGGATGTGGTCGGCCCCAATGCGCTGACAGCCGCCGGCAGCGAAGGCGCTGTACTGCATGGCAACCTGGAACATGAATACCGCCGCGCCACCATCAACACCTTCGGCGGCGGCGTCGTTGAAGTCCTGCGTGGTCTGGTAGCCACTCACGGGCTGGGCATGCCAACCCACCGCTAAGCGGCACTGACCAGCCACACACCCTTATAAGGAGTTTTCAAGAATGACAGCTGCAGAGCAAAAGGCCTTTGAGGATGAAGTCTACACCTTCGTCGGACGCGAAGTTTGTGCGCCCACGCCAGGCAAGGACGACGTCAATGCCCCCATGATCCGCCAGTGGGCAGAAGTGTTGGGCGATTCCAACCCCGCCTACACCGATACTGAGTGGGCGGCACAGAGTTCGCGTGGCAAAACCATCGCGCCACCGGCCATGATGTACGTGTGGGGACAGGAAGGCTTTGCGGTTACCACCGGCAGACCCCTGGATGCACAATCGGAGCTGTGTAATTTATTCGATGCGCACGGCTACACCGGCGTGTTGGGCACCAATGTGAAGCAGGAGTATTTCAAGGAGGTCAGCCCCGGGGACAGCGTGGTCACGCAAATGGTCATCGACAATATCTCTGAGCGTAAGACAACAGCACGGGGCACAGGATACTTCTTTGAAACACTGGCCACCTTCAGCGACCAGCATGGCGAGCAGATCGGCACCCAGCGTTTCAAGGTACTGAAATTTATTCCACAGGATCAGCCAGCGGCAGCCGCCAGTGAAGACAAACTGGAGGTTCCAAGCCGCATACCCTCGCCACGGGGCCACGACAACAAGTGGTGGTGGGATGCCTGCGACGAAGGCAAGGTACTGATACAGCGCTGTAAAAATTGCCAGACTCTGCGCCACCCTCCCCGCCCCATGTGTGGGGAGTGCCAATCTATGGAATGGGATTCCATCGAGTCCACACTGGACGGTGAGATACTCAGCCACACCGAATTGCACCATCCCAAGATACCGGGTTACCAATACCCGCTGGTGTGCGCGGTAATAGCGTTAGCGGAAGGCACCAATTTCGTCGCCAACATAGTCGGCTGTGATCCCTCCACAGTGCATATCGGCATGAAGGTGAAAGGGAAAGTTGAGCAGGTGGACGAAAAGACCATGCTGCCACAGTTCTATCCGGCGTAAACAGGAATCAAGAGCATGAGCGAATACAAGACACTGCACAGCGCCGAAGTTGCTGTCGGCGACAAGCTGCCCGCCATAGACATCGATGTCACTACCGCACTGGTAGTCTGCGGCGCGCTGGCTACCAGGGATTTCGAAACCGTACACCACAACAAGGCGGTAGCCGTGGCTGCTGGCCTACCGGATGTATTTATGAACATCCTCACCAGCCAGGGCCTGATGACCCGTTTCGCCACAGACTGGAGTGGTCCCGAGGCCGTGGTCAAGGCGGTGGACATGCGCCTGGGCGCACCCAATATAGCAGGCATGGTGATGACCATGACCGGAGAAGTCACGGCAGTTGACAGCGACAGTGGCGTGGTCGATGTGGCCGTGCTGGGAGAAAACAATATCTGGGGCATGCACATGCAGGGCTCCGTTCAACTCGCACTACCGATGGAGGCCTGAGCCGTGGTTGCAAATGTAAAAGACAAGGCGGTAATCGTCGGCATCGGCAACACTGAATTCAGCAAGGATTCAGGCGTTTCCGAAT
>CBDTVJ010000357.1:0-4875 GCA_965363655.1 uncultured Halieaceae bacterium
AGCTACGACCGGCGCGGGTTTCAGTCAAGTGTGTCCGGTTTCGAGGGGAAATCCCTAGGACCCCTATCTACACTATTGATATTTAATACGTTAGATATGACGTTTAAAGTACTTTATATTCTATAATACACCACTTAAATACTATATATTGTAATGCGTCATTAAAGGCGTATGATGAGCTATATCGACGTTAATATGCAATAAATGGCGTATAAATATGTCAGAATTTGATCTGAAGGAGCTGGGCAAAAAAATCGCCGAGCTGCGTATAGCCAGGCAGTTGAAACAAACGGAGCTGGCCTACGAGGCGGGCGTGTCCCATCGAACCCTGCAGCGCCTGGAGGCGGGCGAGGTGGTCAAGTCCGATGGCCTGCTCAAGGTGATCAAGTGCCTGGATCGGCTGGAGGTCATGATGGCCGCGCTGGACTCATCCGGCTTCTCGCCCTACGAGATGCTGGCAGACGCGGGTCTCAAGGTGTCCCAGTTGGATAGACAGCGCAGCGCGCCGGGCCAGCCTGCCAGCGGCGGCGTGAAACCTGCCGGGCGCAAGCGGCGGGTGCGCCGCCCGGCCGGGGCAGGGCCAGAGCCCGGCCGGGCTAGCGGTGACAGCGACAAGTCGGTGCACGTGCACGTGCAATGGCCGGAAGACCAGCAGTGACTTTCGCTGAGGTCAGGTTATGGGGTGCCACCATAGGACTGGTGGCCTGGGATCCGGCATTGGCTTACGCCGCCTTTGAGTACGCCCCGGATTTTTTGGAGAGCGGTATCGAACTGTCACCGGCGATGATGCCTCTGTCGCAGGGCTCCTTTGCTTTTCCGTCCCTCAACCGGGAGACCTACCGGGGGCTGCCCGGTATGTTAGCCGATTCCCTGCCAGATAAGTTTGGCAATAGCCTGATCGACCAGTGGCTGGCGGAGTCCAGCCTGGCGCCGGACAGTTTCAACCCGGTGCAGCGTTTGTTGTACGTAGGCCGGCGCGGCATGGGGGCGCTGGAATTTCATCCGGTAATCGAGCAGCAGCAGCCGGAAAATATCTCCCTCAATATCGAGGAGCTGGTGGAGCTCTCCTCGCAGGTGCTGACGCTGAAGGAGTCCGAGCGTGCGCAACTGGATCCCACGGATACGCCGGCCAACGTGGAGGGCCTGGCCAAGATACTGTCAGTGGGTACCTCCGCCGGCGGCGCCCGCGCCAAGGCGATCATCGCCTGGAATGAACAGACCGGTGATGTGCGCTCCGGCCAGGTCGATGCGGGGGAAGGCTACAGCTACTGGTTGCTCAAGTTTGACGGGGTGTCCAACAACCGCGACAAGGAACTGGCGGACCCTAAAGGCTATGGCCGTATCGAATACGCCTATTACCTGATGGCCCTTGATGCGGGCATTGCAATGACCCGCAGCCGCCTGCTGCAAGAAAATGGCCGGGCACATTTTATGACGCAGCGCTTTGATCGCGTCACCGGCGGCCAGAAATTACATATGCAAACCCTGTGCGCGCTGGGTCATCACGATTTCAATGTGCCCGGCGCAACGTCCTATGAGCAGGCCTTTTTGTTGTGCGAGCAATTGGGGTTGGGGATGGCTGCCAGGGAGCAGCTCTTTCTGCGCATGGTGTTCAACGTGGTGGCCTACAATCGCGACGATCACAGCAAGCAGATTTCATTCCTGATGGACAAGGCGGGGGATTGGCTTTTGGGCCCCGCCTACGACATGACGTTTGCTTTCAACCCCGTCGGAGATTTCACCAGCAGCCACCAGATGAGTGTTAATCGCAAGCGCGCGGATATTACTGACGAGGACTTCATGGCGGTGGCTCATCGCCAGGGCTTGAACGGTTCTTCGGCCAAACGCCTGGTGCGCACGGTCAGGGAGGTCATCGCGAACTGGCGCGACTATGCCACGCAGGCCGTGGTCCATCGCGAGCAGGATGATCTCATCGCCCGCCTTATTACTTAGCGCCTGGCTATTGATCCGCTCGGTCAGCCATCCAGCCCGAGTTCCTTCAAAATTGCATTGGTGTGCTCGCCCACTTCGGGGGCGGCTGTGGGGGTGCGCTTGGTGACGCCCTCTACAAAGAGCGGGCTGTTGACCGTGCGGCCTGCGCCGCCGTCGAATTCCGCCAGTGCGCCGGCGGCTTTCACCTGGGCATCGAGGCCGTGGTCCGTCGTTTTGGCAATGGCGCCACAGGTGACGCCGTGGTCGGCGAAGGTGCTGTGCCAGTGAGCCCAGTCTTCCCTGCCTATGGCTTCCCGCAACAGGTCGGTTAATTCCCGCTTGTTCTGTTCCCGGCTGTCAGCGGTGTTGAAGCGCTCATCCTCGACCCAATCGGGGTGGCCCAGGCATGCAGCGAGCCGGGGCCATACCTGTTCCTGCGCCTGCGGCAGTATGGTCAGGACGAACCAACGGTCATCGCGGCAGCGGTAGATCTGGGTAAAGGCGCTAAACTTGCTGCTGTCCGGGGCGGAGCCCATCCTGGCGCCATCGAGGGCGGCCTGTACCATGATGCCATTGGACCACAGGCCGTTGGCCATCAGTGAAGTACCCACTTTACTGCCTTCGCCCGTTCTGTCACGCCGGTACAGTGCGGTGACAATAGCGCCGTACAATGAGCAGGCCGCCATGTGGTCACCCATGCCCGGCACGGATATGGCGGGCGGGGTATCGCCCGAGGCGCGGATCTGGTCCATCAGTCCTGAGCGGGCCCACCATGCGGTAGCGTCGTAACCGGTATTCCCGGACTCTGGCCCGGTTTCCCCATAGGGGGTGAGTGACGCGTAAACGGCGCGCGGGTTGGTGGCGCGGATATCCTCGTAATTCAGGCGCAACCTGTCCCTGACCGGTAACGGATAGTTGGTGATGAAGACATCCGCCTTTGCGATGAGTTTGTCCAGTACCTCGCGGGACTCCGATTGCTTCAGGTCCAGGGCGAGGCTCTCTTTGCTGCGATTGGTGAGGGTCCAGGGATAGTTGCTGTCGCAGGCGGGCATACTCGGGAGGTGCTTGAGCAAGCGATAGCCATCCCCCGACTCCGGCTGCTCGACCTTGATGACCCGTGCACCGAAGTCGGCCATTATGGTGGCGGCCGCAGGACCGGCGACAAAGCTCGCACAATCGATAACGAGAAGATCCTGAAACAGGTGTTCTGACATTGGTAACTCCGCTAGTACTGGCAACACTTCAAGCAGTGTAGTTCAGTTTCCACCGGAGCGGGGGAAGTGGGGTATGCAGTCTCCCTGATAGCTGCCTCAGGGCTGGGGCCGCACTTCCTCGGGGTTCCAGTAAGCCTGCATACTGGTGATCTTGCCTTCGTCGTTGAAGGCGAAAACGTCGGTGGCGTCGAGATAGACCACCATGTCTTCCATGGTGTGTTTGGCCAGCAGCAGGAACGCGGCCTGGTTGCCCGAGACACAGATGGGGCCCTTGAGCTCGACGTGCAACTGGGGTGCCGCAAAGCCGTAGAATTCCCGCAGTGCGTCGATACCTTGCTTGATTTCGCCGCCCACCGGATCCTCCGCTGTGGCATCGTCGGCGTACAGTGCCATGATGCCCTCGACATCACTGCTGCACATCATGTCGACGTACGACAGTACGATCTCGCGAATTTCATTTGCTGTGGGCATGCCTGTTCTCCTGGTTTCTCCCGGCAAATTGGCCTGTTGCCACTGCCAGGGCGCTTTTGTGTTTATGTATCCTAGCAGTATGGGCCTTGAATAAAAACAGTCCAGACTGTTTTATTGATTTCGATCATGCGTTCCACGCTGTGACCACGCGGTCAGGGAGGGCGCGGTATGAGCTTGCCCCCGCCCATGGAATTGCTACCATGGCGGGTCATTGCGTAAGCGTAGGCCGGTGCCCAGGCACCTGACGGAGACGGCATGATTGAAGTAACCCCCAGTGGCCAGGCCTGTGGCGCCAGTGTGACCGGGCTGAACCTTGCCGCGGACCTGGACCAGGCGACTATAACCGCGGTACGCGAGGCCTGGATGGAGCACCACGTGCTGGCTTTTCCCGGCCAGGCCCTGTGCGACGAGGATCTGGAGCGTGTCACACAATACTTTGGCAATTTTGGCAGTGAGCCTTATTTTGTGCCCATCGATGGCAGTGAGCATGTGGTCGCGCTTACTCGTAGGGCGGATGAAAAGGCCCCGGTATTCGCCGAAGTGTGGCACTCCGACTGGAGTTTCATGGAACGGCCGCCCATCGGCACCTGCCTGTACAGCCTGGTGATTCCACCGGTAGGTGGGGACACTGGTTTTACCAACCAGCAAAAGGCCCTGGCAGAAATGCCCGCCGAGCTGCGCAGCAAACTGCAGGGACGAATAGCCCTGCACTCGGCGGCGGCCGGCTATTCCCCGGACGGCCTGTACGGGGAGCAGGAAAAAGACTCCGACCGCAGCATGAAAATTCTCTACTCAGAAACAGCCCGCGACGTGCGCCCCCATCCTTTTATCAGCAAGCACCCGGAAAGCGGCAAGGAGACCCTGTTGGGTTGCTTCGGCTATATCATGGGCATAGAGGGTATGGAGGAAGAGGAGGCCTTCGAGCTGTTGCTGGAGCTGCACCAGTGGCAGACCCGCGAAGAATTCCAGTACACCCACCAGTGGCAAGAGAACATGCTGGTGATCTGGGACAACCGCAGCGTACTGCACAAGGCCAATGGTGGCTATGATGGTCATGATCGGGAGTTGCACCGCATCACGATTGCGGCGGCGCCGGAGAAGTTCCTCGGCGCCCATTGAGCCGGCGGTTGCAGCGAGCCAATCACAGGGGAGCAGATAACCATATGAATGGTGATGAGTCGCGCGACTCCAACTATATTGCTGCGAGTGAATTGCGCAGCAAGGGCAGGGCAGTGCGCCCGAAGGATGCCGCTACACT
>CBDTVJ010000358.1:0-4815 GCA_965363655.1 uncultured Halieaceae bacterium
ACCTCGTTTACTCTGGCCCACACCTACTCCCGTGATTTTCAGAGCGCACTCGACTCTTTGCCTGATTCCTGTACTTTTTGGAACCTGATTATCAACGCTATATTATATGCGCTTTCTCCAGCGGCACCTAACCCTTCTGGAAATCAAATATATTTCTCCGCTTGAGGCGCAGTCGCGAGGTTCTACGACGCAATTCGTGCGTAACGATGATGAAGGCCGCCAGCTGGGGGCAGCGCTATAGTGTCGGCAAGCCTACTGGGTTCGATACAGCGAGAGTGCGGTGAGTCTTTGTTCAGCGGTATGTCGATTTTGCAATGTGCAGGAGCGAACCCACTGATCCTATGCTGTCCGCTGGTGAGATCTGCTGTGAATGATCAGCCGCTGCTTCATTCATGAGCAGGTTTCCAGCAATCACTGCTCGACCGCCACCTGGCCTGGTTAGTTTGGCGAGGGTAATACTCCGAGCAGAAGGTAGCAACTTCCAACTATCTGCTATTATTAGAAAAGTAATAATTCGCCAGGGACAGGATTATTCTGGTACAGATGAACCTCCGTGAATTATGGAAATTGCCAGTTTCTCCATTCTCTCTGCTTCATCGTTTTCACCGATCCTGCAAAGCTCGCGGATTTGCTGACGCAGCTTCTCAACATCGGCGTATTTCGCATCGGAAAGGCAAGCTGCTGCCAGTGATTGCATAGCTCTATCAATATTCTCTAGTAGTACTTTACAGTGGTCAGTTTCCCTAAGTGTCATGGCATTATTCCGATTATAGATTGGGGAAAGTCCGCCTGTTAACCGTGAGCGATTGGCTTTTTGGTAAATAGATAGTCTTTTAATTCTTTATCAAAAGTCGGGTCTTTACGACGAATCCATTCCAGCACCATTGCCGCATGCTCTTTCTCTTCGTCTCTATTGTGTGCAAGGATTGCTTTAAGCTCGTTGTCCTTACACGCATCTACTCGCTGGTTATACCAATCGACAGCTTCAAGCTCCTCCATCAGAGATGTGATTGCACGGTGCATATCTCTGGTTTCATCTGTCAGTTCATTTATTGGTTCGTGATAACCTTCATTCGCCATTTTCGTTTTCTCAAGTTAAGTTTTGGTAAGAGCTGCATCAGCGGCTGCGTGCAGAAAAATAATTCTCCCGAGCAAATTATAGGCTAAAAGTCTCTATGTAACCCGGGTAAATCTCCCATATGGGCGTCTCCTGTCTTGTCGTTACACCAAATTCTTCGGGTCCAGTAATTCCCGCAGTCGCGCCTCGTCGAGGTCAGTCATTTCGATAGCAAGTTCGATAATCGGGCGCCCCTCTCGATAAGCCCTCTTGGCGATCTCCGCAGCCCTGCTGTAGCCGATCTCCCTGTTGAGTGCGGTAACCAGGATGGGATTACGCGCCAGGTTCGCCTCGATGTTTGCCGTATTCACTTCAAAATTGGCAACGGCTGTCTGCGCCAGCGCGGCGCAGCTGTTTGCCAGCAGCTCAACACTCTGTAGTACATTATAGGCGATGACTGGCAGCATCACGTTGAGCTGGAAATTGCCTGACTGGCCGGCTACGGCGATAGTGGTGTCATTGCCAATCACCTGGGCTGCAGCCATGGCTACCGCTTCCGGCACCACCGGGTTGACCTTGCCGGGCATTATACTACTGCCTGGCTGCAGGGCCGCCAGGCTGATCTCGCCCAAACCGGACAGCGGCCCACTATTCATCCAGCGTAAATCGTTGCTGATTTTCAACAAGGCCACCGCCAATGCCTTGAGCTGGCCCGACAATTCAACTGCCGTATCCTGGCTACCGATCGCGGCAAACAGGTTGTCAGCAGGGACAAATTCGACCCCGGTAAGCTCCGTCAGTATAACGGCAAACCGAACGGAGAAACCCTCTGCCGCATTGATGCCTGTGCCTACTGCGGTTCCCCCCTGTGCCAGATGTCGAAGCCGATATCGGGTGTCGATAATGCGCTGTTGTGCAAGCTCTAGCTGGGCACGCCAACCGGACAACTCCTGTGCAAAACTTATGGGCATGGCATCCATTAAATGGGTGCGCCCGGTTTTAATCTGGCCGTCAAATTCATCCTCGCGCAAGGCGATGGCTGATTGCAGCTGCTGCAAAGCGGGTAACAGCTGCTGGTCGATAGCAAGACTGGCGCTGACATGAATGGCGGTGGGGATGACATCGTTACTACTCTGGCAGCAGTTAACGTGATCATTGGCATGCACCGGCCGCTTAAGCTGTTCAGTCGCCAGTGCCGCGATCACCTCATTGGCGTTCATATTGCTACTGGTGCCCGAGCCGGTCTGGAATATCTCCACCGGGAATTCATCCCGGTATTCGCCCTCGGCAATACGTAATGCGGCCAGGTAAATACCCCCCGCCAACTCCTCGTCGAGCTCACCCAGCTCAGCATTGGTTTTTGCGGCTGCGGCCTTGATCAGGCCCAGACTGCGGATAAACCGCTCCGGCATAAGGATGCCACTAATCGTAAAGTTGTCTAACGCGCGCTGGGTTTGCGCGCCATACAAGGCGTTATGGGGTACCTCGACTTCACCCAAGCTGTCCTGCTCGATTCGATATTTATTTCTGGTCATTGCAATCCCACTCAGGCTCAGGTCTTTTGCATCTGATACTCACCCAACATGGCAAGATGATTGAGTCGTGAATGTTTGAGCAGAGCCTGTTGTGCCTGTGGTGTGTTCTTTGTATCGCCAAGCCATGCGTGCAGGGGAGCCTGTTGCAGGGCGCGACCGTATGAAATACTCAATAGCCATGGTGCATCCGGTGCTTGTTGGTTCAGTGCATTCAGATTGGCCGTGGCTTCTTCTGTATCCTGGCCGCCCGAAAGAAAATTAATACTGGGCACGGCGGCTGGCACAGTACGACGAAGTACTTTTAATGTGGCAGCAGCCACTTCCATGGGTTCGGCTCGCCGACAATCCTTCCCGGGAAGGACCATATTCGGTTTGAGGATCATTAATTCCAGCGCGACGTGGTGTCTGCGCAGGGCATGGAACACGGCATTCTGCACCGCTTCGGTGACTTGCGCATGCCTGTCTATGTCATGATCGCCGTCCATTAATACCTCGGGCTCCACAATGGGAACTATACCCTCTGCCTGACAAACAGCAGCATAGCGCGCCAGCATTTCCGCATTAGCCTCGATACCGTGGGGCGTAGGAGCGTGTTTGTCGATGGCGTAGACTTCCCGCCATTTGGCGAAGCGCGCTCCCTGCTGTTTGTAGCCCTGCAGGCGCTCGGCAAGTCCATCCAAACCTTGGGTGATCAGATCACCTGGCGATAGGGCGAGGTCTATCTTCCCCTTGTCCACCTTGATTCCAGGGACAATATTTTGCGCCCAGGCAGCTTCCGGGATGGTGATACCGCCCATTGTTTTCTGTCCCAGCGTTTCCTCGAATAGAATAATACCGCTGATATATTCGCCTAACCCGGGCGTTGTTGCCAGTAGGCTGCGCCAAGTGCATCGGGACTCTTCAGTTGATTCCACATTGATTGCCTGGAATCGCTTGGCAATGGTGGGGGCGCTTTCATCCGCGGCCAGAATGCCGCGACCTCTTTGCGCCATGTCAGCAATAGTAGCTTCCAGATCGGTTATGAATTCCATGCTATACCTCGCAACACATGCAGTGACCAACGGCTATTTTTCAAGACGCCTGTTAATACCTGCTAATGCAAAACCTGTATGCAATCAGGCAAGGCATCCTACCCGGTTGAAACATCGCCTCAACAACTCACAAGATTGAGTATAACGCATTGGGTGCAAGGAGGGATTTGATTACGCTGAGGGAAAACAGTATTCAAACTGTTACATTTTTTCTTATGCTCAGCAGTTTGATACATATCAATGCTCACCTTGCGTGTTGGCACTACCGTTATTCAAGTTAGTCTATAAGTGTTATCTTTGATAGTTTTTTGGTCAATAATCTGGAGAACAAGCATGCAACGCATTTATTTTCTCATCCCCGATATAGAGACATGTCGGATCGTTGTCAGGGAATTGGAGCAGGCCTCCGTTGAGGAAAAGCATATACACATTGTCGCGGCGGCGGATGTGTCCCTGGAAGACTTACCCGAGGCATCACTGCTTCAAAAAAGCGATTTTCTAGCTGCCGTTGAGCGAGGCATCCCTCTGGGAGCTGTCTCCGGATTATTAGCTGGACTGGTCACTATTGCCGTGCCAGGTGGTGTTGCCTTGGGCGGCGGCGCACTGTTGGCCTGCATGGCGGCGGGAGCCGGAGTAGGGTCGTGGATGGGGAGTATGGTCGCGTTGGATATTCCCAATTCAAGACACAGGGATTTTCAGCAGGCCATTGATAGCGGCGAATTTCTCATGCTTATCGATGTACCAGGCAATCGTGTGATTGAAATCGAGAAACTCGTTATGCAACACCACCCCAATGCTGAGTTGGAAAGGGTGGAAGCACGGGTTCTGAGTACGCCTCCTGGTTATTAGCTTGGTCAGTTCTGTTGCAACCTGATTTCATCAGGCATCCTCAATCTGCCGCAGGTTTTGTTGCAGACGCAGGGGAGGGGCGTGGCCCGCGCCCGAATCAACGTGCGCCGTGATCGCCACAAGTGTCAAAATCATAGAGCAGGTCAATCTCTTTGGGCCAGATGGTCTCATCAATGGTTTCCAGGATCAGTGGAATATCGTTGAAACGGTCATCGCTCATGATGTAGCGAAACACTCCCAGCCCCAGTTTTCCCTTTCCCGGGCTTTCATGTCGATCAACCCGTGAACCGAATTCCTGTTTGGAATCATTGAGATGCATGCCGCGAAGATAGTAGAAACCAAC
>CBDTVJ010000359.1:0-4813 GCA_965363655.1 uncultured Halieaceae bacterium
TGAAGTAAAGCCTTGTGTTGCTAGCATGATAGGGAGAAAATCTTCCATACTGTGATATCCAGGTGGAATACCAGCAAGCGACAGGACTGTTGAGTGCTGCCAACATTGCGTGCATGATTGACGTTATGGAAAAAATATCACATGCCATTGTAAACCCGCTCAAGTCCCTGAACCTGCTTTCCCGGGCTGACATAGAAGGACTCACCAGTAGCCGCGGAGACCTGTTCGCCCTATTTCGGCATTGTGCACTGGCAATTTTGAACACCGACAGTGAGAAGGACAATGCCGCGGAGATCTATGCGGATTGCTCCGACTTCGATATTCGCGTAATACCCCAGTCCCGAGGCCTCAGACTGGAACTATTCAATGCTCCATCCCAGTCTTTTGTAGATGGCAAAATGATACGCGGCATCCAGGAGCATCTGTTTTCTGCGCTGCGTGACATCCTGTATACCGAATTTAAAATTACCGCCGCCCAAACCCAGCCATTGACCTCCGCACAAACCACCAACACGGTGTTCCGCATCCTGCGCAATGCCGGAGTCGTGCGGCCCAATGAATCGCCCAAAATGGTGGTTTGCTGGGGCGGGCACTCTATTCCCCGTGAAGAGTACGACTATTCCAAGCATGTCGGCTATGAGCTCGGCTTGCGCGGCCTGGACATAGTCACCGGCTGCGGGATTGGGGCGATGAAAGGACCCATGAAGGGCGCTGCCGTAGGACATGCCAAACAGCAGATAAACGATGGCCGCTATATCGGCGTCAGTGAGCCGGGCATCATCGCCTCGGAATCGCCCAATGCCATCGTTAACGAACTGGTGATTATGCCGGATATCGAAAAGCGTCTGGAAGCATTTGTTAGGCTGGCCCACGCCATCATCGTGTTTCCCGGCGGCGTCGGAACCGTGGAGGAGATTCTGTACCTGTTGAGCATCCTGATGCATCCTGACAACAGCGAGGCTCTCCCGCTGGTATTCGCCGGGCCTGAGTCCTGTCGTGATTACTTCCAGGAGCTGGAGCGTTTTTTAACGGATTGCCTGGGCCAGGGGGTAAGGCAATACTACCGCGTCATCGTTGGATCCCCCGAGGAAATCGGGCGATCGATCAAGGCAGCTGTCGAGGAAGTGCACTGTCGTCGTCGCCAATCCCAGCAAGCCTACTATTTTAACTGGGATCTGCAGATTGCGCCCGAGCTTCAGGAGCCATTTATTCCAACGCATGACACCATGGCGGCGCTAAAACTACACGCAGAACAGCCCGGCCATGAGCTGGCGAGTGCACTGCGATGCGCCTTTTCCGGGGTGGTGGCCGGCAACGTCAAGGCCTTCGGCATTGAACAAGTGCGAGCACACGGGCCCTACAAAATTTCGGGTGATAAAGCATTACTATCCAGCATGGATCGACTGCTGCGGGTGCTAGTGAGAGAACAGCGAATGAAGCTTGGGGAAGGTGAGCGCGATTACCAACCCTGCTATCAACTGATTGACTGACCGATCCATGGCATAGTTGCTATGGTGCGATAGGACAGCCGGCGCAGTAAAACAGGAGACTACATGAACGGTAAACTTGAAGTGGCCAATCCACTGGTCATTCTGCATGGCGACGAGATGGCGCAGATAGCTTTTGAACGTATCCTCGAGCAGTTCGTCAAAAAGCGCCTGGCTATAAACCTCGTTGAAATCGACCTCAGCGCTGAGCATCGCCTCACCAGTAATGGCCAGGCCGTGGTCGACGCGATTGAGGCACTCAAAAAGCACGGCGTGGGGGTAAAGAACGCCGGTATGACAGTGAACCGCCAACAACTGGACGAGTTGCTGGCCAAACACCCCGATATCAAAGAAGACGCGCTGGACAAGCTGGCCACCAAGTCTCCCAACGGCGCCATCCGCAAGGGCATTGGCGGTAACATTACGCGGGAGGACATCGAGTTCCGCAATTTGCAGGTCAATACCCCAGAATGGATCGGCCGCGATATCGAAGTAATGACCATGGAGAGCGGAGGTATCAAGCACAGCCACAGTAAGCTGTCCGAAGCTACCGGCATTATCAAGCTGATATTTGTCGGCAGCAGTGGCGATCCGGTGGAATTGCACCGTCGCCGGGTCAACAAGGGAGACCCCTGGTTACTGGCTACTAATAGTATTGCGGATGTCAAAGCCTGGGCCCATGAGTTTTTTCAGCGAGCCATTGAGGAAAAAAGGGATGTCTATCTCGGCTTGAAGGATACCGTGATTCCCGGTTACGACGGAGTCATGCGCGCTGCTATCGAGGAGGTGTACGAACAGGATTACAAGGAGAAGATTGAACAGCAAGGATTGAGTTACCACTACGAACTCATCGACGCCCAGGCGGCACGCATTGTGGCCAATCCTCCGCAGCGAGCTCTGTGGGGCGTACCCGACAACACCACGGGAAGAAAACTGTTCAAGCTTGTTGGCAAGCTGAAAACCTACGGTATCCCCAGCCGAAAACACCACGTTTCCCTCTCACGTATGAGCGCCGGGGGCGGTGACCAGTATGGCAGTTTCAACCTACCCTCACCGGAAGACGGCATCATCAAGGTCACAGTCGATGGCGAAGAGAAACACGCACGAGACGTCAGAAAAAACGACCCCATCCTGTTGATGTCCAATGATAAGCAGGCCATTACAGACTGGGTTACCCAGGTATTTCGTGATGCCTCGAAGAAAGACAAGGAAGTGTACTTTGGTCTCAAGCGGGAATACATGGAATATGACGAAGTATTCAGCACCGCTATCACTGACGTAAGGCATGCGCTGGCGACCTCGGGAACGCGGCCACCATCGTTTATGATCATGCGCCCCTCCAGCCAGCTGAAGAAGATGATTACGGATCCGCCGAGAAATGCGCTGTATCCCGCACAGAACCTGGACGGCGATATTTTTTCTGATATCTCAGCAGCGCTGGGTGGCAGTCTGGCGACCGCCAGCTCAATCATAGAGAGTAAAGAGGGCACCATGCTCTACGAGGCCCCCCATGGGACTGCCCATGATCTCTATCTAAAATACCTGGAGAGTGAGGGCAAGGAAGCCATCTTCAATTCTTCCGCCCTGATATACGCGCTGGCCAATGCCCTGGAGACACTGGCACTGCGCGAGGATAACGCTGCACTGCTCGCCTATTCAAGCGCTCTTAAGAAGGCACTGATCGAGACGGTGGCACAGGGTAAGATCACCGGTGACCTGAAGGGAAAAACCACCGATCCCAGCGCAGAATCCGTACTTGATATGTACGACTTCCTGGACGCGATAGAGGAGAATATTAAGATATAGCGTTTTGGGCTATCAAGCCTCCAGGAACCGCTATTAACTAACGCTTTTAGCTAACGTTTTTAACTACAGCTTTTAACTACAGCGAGGCACCGTTTTCGTCGACTGCATTCAGCTGCAGGCTGTCGGGCCCGCTATCATTACTATCTGGAATCCATTGGCCCAAACAAACCCGGTCTTCGACACATGGGTCAGTCAGCGATTCCAGGAAAGCTACCAGATCAGCCACATCGCCCTCGCTCTGAACGTAAGGGGGCGGCAACTTCGACTCTCCCGAGTTACGCAAAGACTGCAAATGCGACAAAGCTAACCGGGTATTTTCCTGCGCGTGCTCTCCCTGCATGCCCGGGTCGAGTTCAAGCAGCGAAAAATCGTAAGAGTCTATTGCGCGCTCGGGATCGGCGTGATGTCGTACGACGTCAGCCAGGCCCAGGTAGGCACCAGCATGAGCCCAGGGACCCGTTGCGGTCACGTTTAGCAGCGACGGTGTCCGAAATGCATAGCGATCATCCTCCACACCGGTTTCGCGCCACCGACCCAAGTCGTCATCACCAAATTCACCGTCGCCCTTGCCGCGGCCTATCTGAGGCATCGACAAGACATGGAATTGCTCATCGGTAAAGAAATCACCGCTATGGCACGCTACGCAATGGGCGCCGCCCTGTTCACGGCTTGCATAAAATAATATCGCACCACGCTTGGCGGCGTCTCCGATAGCATTGTCATTGCCTTGCACATAGGCACGCCACGGGCTGTCAACGAAAACCTGGGATCGCTCATACTCGCCAATAGCCAGCGAAATATTCAAGTAGGTAATGAGTTCTTCAGCGGATGCATTGCTGTCGAAAGCCTGCTGAAATTCTATAAGCCAGGTGTTGGGTATTTCCTGATCCACCAGCCTGCCTGCCAACGCATCGCGGACTGACTCGTTGGCTTCCCCCTCCTTGAATAGCGCACGCATCTCCTCGGGTGAAGTGACCGGGAATCTCGCCTGGCTCTGGGCAAGGTTGACTGCGTCTTCGTCGGCCACGCCAAATTCCGTATCCGGCGTGCGAATCCCTTCACCATCATCTCCATTCTCTCCGGCTGTTTTGCCGAGACTTTCTACTCGACCATCGTGAAACATCACCTCATCCCACAGGCCAACATTGAAGGTAGTCGGAGCATTGCGGGGAACAGTAGGTCCACCGTCATAGGCGAAGCCTGAGGATGAATGCAAGCGACCCGGTCCTAGCAGATCGGGAATTACTGCATCGACACCAATTGACAATGACAAATCGTCACCGCCACCAAGCATGGGATGGTGGCAAGTAACACAGGCGGAATCCACCTGCCCACCAAGGGACTTGGTGAAGAAAAGCTGCATTCCCAGCTGCGCCAGGGGGTCCGACACATCGGGCAAATCCCGGCCCGCTGCGGGATCGCCCGTCAGTTGATGCGCCTGAATAAGTACTCGCAGTGTATCGTTCAGGCTTGCCTGTCCTATTGGCTTGTCGCTACCGTCGCTACAACCTGCCGCGCCA